>CAMYNR010000023.1 GCA_947259715.1 uncultured Desulfuromonadales bacterium | reverse complement strand
CCACTCTACTCGGGATCCGAAGATCCCTTTCTCGTTCGACTTGCATGTGTTAAGCACGCCGCCAGCGTTCGTTCTGAGCCAGGATCAAACTCTCCAGTTATATACTGATAAAGTTTAACCTAGTTTGTTCAATTGACTTGAACCCTTACAAGCTCTTTACTACATCTGCTATTTAGTTTTCAAAGACCAGCTTTTTGCCCGCCGCCCGTTGGCGACAAGCAAGGACTCTATCCAATCAGCCCTCGTGCGTCAAGCACTTTTTATTTCTTTTTTCGCCGCTTTCTCGGCCCGCTAAAAAGAGGCGGTCCCGAGCAGCGGAGCGAAGTTATAACCAATCCGACTCAACCCGTCAATACTTTTTTTAGGATTATTTTCAGCTCTCCGGAAAAACCCTTTTAAGCTATTAATTTATCGCTATTTCCTACAGTGTCAAGCAGAAGGAAGGACCGCAGCCTGAAATTGTTTGGAGCAAAACTACACCGCCTCGACAATATAGTAATTCTTCTTCCCCTTCTGTATCAGTATATATGAGCCACTGATCAGATCAGTCCCGGTGATCAGGTACTCCTGATCGGTCAACTTCGCTTTGTTCAGGCTGAGCCCGTTGCCCTTTATTGTCCGGCGCAGCTCACCCTTAGAGGGAAATGCCGCTGTTTCTACGGCGAGCAATTCCACCACCGACACACCGGCATTGATCTTGGCACGGTCGACCTGAAAGGTCGGCACTCCCTCAAACACAGCCAGGAAAGTTTCTTTCTCCAGCTTTGCCAGGCTCTCGGTGGTGGCTTTACCAAATAGAATCTGTGAGGCCTCAACAGCCTTGTTGAATTCGTCTTCATCATGCACCATACAGGTGACCTCTTTGGCCAGGCGCTTCTGCAAGGGTCGCAGGTGCGGTGCAGCCTGCTGCTCTGCGACCAAGACCGAAACCTCTTCCCTGCTTAAGAGTGTGAAGATCTTGATGTACTTCTCGGCGTCGGCGTCGGAGACATTGAGCCAGAACTGGTAGAACTTATACGGGGTGGTCAGTTTCGGATCGAGCCAAACGTTACCGCTTTCGGTTTTCCCAAACTTGCCGCCGTCCGCCTTGGTGATAAGCGGACAGGTCAGGGCAAAGGCTTCACCACCGGCCTTGCGCCGGATAAGCTCTGTACCGGTGGTAATATTCCCCCACTGATCCGAGCCGCCCATCTGCAGCTTGCAGTTTTTCTCACGGTAGAGGTGCAAAAAATCGGTACCCTGAACCAGTTGGTAGGTAAACTCGGTAAAGGACAACCCGGCCTTGGATTCCTCACCCAAACGTTTTTTGACGCTGTCCTTAGCCATCATGTAATTGACCGTAATATGCTTGCCGATGTCGCGGATAAACTCCAGAAAGCTGAAATCCTTCATCCAGTCGTAATTATTGACCAGCTCAGCGGCATTGGCGGCGCCCGATTCGAAATCAAGAAACTTCGCCAATTGCTTCTTCAGACACTCCTCGTTGTGGCGCAGGGTCTGCTCATCGAGTAGATTGCGCTCGGCTGACTTCCCTGACGGATCGCCAATCATTCCGGTCGCTCCGCCAACAAGTGCGATCGGCTTGTGGCCAGCGATTTGAAGATGCTTGAGCATCATCACGCTGACCAGGTGGCCGATGTGCAGCGAGTCCGCCGTCGGGTCGATCCCAACATAAGCCGAAGTCATTTCTTTCTGCAGCTGTTCTTCCGTTCCGGGCATGATGTCGTGGATCATGCCACGCCAGGTCAACTCTTCGACAAAATTCATGTTCACTTCTTATTCTTGTTTAGGGTGGTTTTGTACACTATTTATCTTGCCTTCATTCGCTTCAAGACAGAGGATTTATTCAACGACCAGCAATCCCCTTAGGGGCCGACCTGGATACGTTCGATCGCCTCACAGCAACCGGTCTTTTCATCAATAGTCAACAGGACGCTACAGAGAAGCGGATCTTTCTTTGCGGCTTCGAGACGCACTGGTAATTGCGTCAAAAAGCGTTCAATCGCCGGCTCTTTCTGGTTGCCGATGATCGCATCCTGGCTGCCAGACATACCGACATCGGTCAGATACCCGGTGTACCCCTCCAGAATCCTTTCGTCTGCCGTCTGTACATGGGTATGGGTACCGACAACCGCAGAAACGCGGCCGGCAAGATAATGACCGAGGGCCTGCTTTTCACTGGTCGCCTCGGCATGAAAATCGACAAAAATAACTGCCACCTCCTGGCGCAGCTCAGTCACCAGCCGGTCAGCAGCGCGAAAGGGGCAGTCAAGGTTTTTCATAAATACCCGCCCCTCCAGGTTCAACACCCCGACCTTGATGCCAGCAGCGGTTTCATAGACACCGATTCCCCGGCCCGGCAGCCCGGCGGGGTAATTCGCTGGCCGCAACAACCGCCCATCCCGCTCCAGAGCGTCATAAATTTCTTTCTTGTCCCAAATATGATTACCACTGGTGACCACATCGACACCGGCCTTAAACAGCTCCTGCAATACCCCGGCAGTCAACCCGAAACCGGCCGCGGCGTTTTCACCGTTGGCCACCACTAGATCAACCATGTACCGATCAATCAGGCGATCCAGATGGCCGGTCAGCATCTTACGACCGGCGCGACCGACGATATCGCCGATAAATAACAGCTTCACGCTGCGCTCCTTATTTAAATAAAAGTCAAAACTCGCCGACCCAACGGAGCAAGCCGCGAACGCACACGAGTCCTGACCTTAGAGTAACTGCCAGCCGGGATCAGCTTACTTGGCGTATTCCACGGCACGGGTTTCACGAATCACATTGACCCGAATCTGACCGGGATAGGTCATCTCCTGCTCAATCTTCTGGGCGATATCTTTGGCCAGAATATGCGATTGAGCGTCAGAGACCTCATCGCTGGAGACCATGACCCGGATTTCCCGGCCGGCCTGAATTGCGAAACAGCCAGTTACACCGCCAAAAGAGGTTCCGATCTGCTCCAGGTCGCGCAAACGCTTAACGTAAGTTTCCAGGGTTTCACGGCGGGCTCCCGGCCGGGCCCCGGAGAGCGCATCGGAGGCCTGGACCAGAATAGCCAGCACTGAATCGGGCTTTTCATCTTCATGGTGAGCGGCGATAGCATGCACGATCTTCGGCGATTCACCATATTTGCGGGCCAGTTCACCGCCGTTGACGGCATGGGACCCCTCCAACTCGTGACTGACCGCCTTACCAATGTCGTGCAACAGGCCGGCGCGCTTCGCCTGTTTGACGTTGATCCCCAGTTCCGCAGCCATCATCCCGCACAAAAAAGCAACTTCAATGGAATGCACAAGCACGTTCTGGCCGTAAGAGGTCCGGTACCTGAGCATGCCAAGCAACTTGATAATCTCTGGATGAATTCCATGCACACCGACATCAAAGGTGGCTTGCTCGCCCGCCTCGCGAATCGCTTCATCCACCTCTTCGCCAGCTTTTTCAACCAGCTCCTCGATCCGCGCCGGATGAATCCGCCCATCAGCGATCAGACGCTCCAGAGAAATTCTGGCAACCTCGCGGCGTACCGGATTAAAACCGGAGATTACCACCGCCTCCGGAGTATCATCGATGATCAGATCAATCCCCGTGGCCGCCTCGATCGCCCTGATATTTCGTCCTTCGCGCCCGATGATCCGGCCCTTCATTTCGTCCGATGGCAATGGAACGACGCTGACTGTCTTTTCAGCGACAAAGTCACCAGCATAGCGTTGAATCGCCAAAGCCATGATCATCTTCGCTTTTCGGTCAGCGATCTCGCGAGCCTCATCCTCAATCTGCTTGATACTCTTGGCGGCATCATGGCGAGCCTGGCTGAGCATAGAATCAACGAGCTGCTGTCTTGCCTGTTCGCTGCTCATACCGGAAATCCGCTCCAGCTGAGCGTGCTGCTCAGCGAGAGTCTGCTCAGCCTCAGCCAGCTTCTTGCGTAATTGCTCATCCTGCTGCCGAAGCTGGTTGTCCTTCTTGCCCAATTCCTCATTGCGCTGATCAATATGATCCTGCTTGCGCTCCAGGTTTTCTTCTTTTTGCTGAAGGCGATTCTCCTGCGCCTGAATCTCCTTGCGCAGCTCGCGAGCCTCGCGCTCCCAGTCCGCTTTGGCCTGCAGGACAACGTCCTTAGCTTGAATCGTCGCTTCCTTACAAATCGTTTCAGCCTCTTTGCGAGCATCTGCGGTAATCTGTTCAGCGGCGGCTTCAGCATTAGAAATCTTCGACTCGGTCAGCTTGCGGCGCAACTGCATGCCGAGAAAAACTCCGGCCGCTAAAGCAGCCAGAACCAGTATAATCATCAAAATATCCATCTGCAGACATCCTCCATATGCAGAGTTTATGGTGAACCTGCCACAACCTTGTGACAGGGTATGAACTGTGACTCGGTGACCAAAAAGCTCACCGGCCGATCATGCGCTTCAACAGGCAGCGAAGCACAAAGCTGAAAGTCGTAACATAAGCCAACACTGCCGGTGACTGATGTCAGGCGACTGAGCTCACGATCGTAAAAGCCCTTGCCGTATCCCAGTCGCCCCCCCTGCCGGTCGAAAGCCACCCCAGGCACAACAACCAGATCGAGCTCATCGACCCCACACTGCTCTCCGCCATGGGGCTCAGCAACCCCAAAACGCCCCTGGCGCAAGTCCTCCAGTGAACGGACCTGCAAAAAAACAAGTTGATTATCTCCGCTGACCCGGGGATAGCATACCTGCTTTCCCTCTTTGAGGGCGGCACAAAAAAGCTCTTCCGTGCCCACTTCATTGTTCACAGAACTGTAAAGCGCCAACGACCTGGCCTGCCGAAAACAATCAGCATTGATAAGTCGCTGCTGTATTTGCAGGCTGAGTTGACGACATGCGGCCTCGTTAAGTTCCCGGCGCTGCTGCAAAAGTCGCAGTCGGGTTTTGTGCTTTTCCATAGCGGAGAGCTCCGGGTTACCGTATGTCTCCAGGGCAGGCAGATCTGAAAAAGATAGGCTTTACTGAGTGGAACTGGCGCCCAAGCATCCAATTTGAAGCTCAGGCCTTGCTTGATCAAGCGGAACACCCCGCAGGCCAAACAATCTGCGGAAGTGCCGGCAAGGAGCTTATTTTATATATTTAAGCCTGACAGGCCATGGCAGCTCGGCGCTGACCTATCTTGATCTGAAACAAGTAACTTAATCAACTGCGTAGCAGCAGTGCCCACTCTTTAAAGAGCCTACTTCATCTATCGACTCACCCTGTAAGTGCAGGGTCAAACAACAGCATTATGCTGAATATTATTAATACTATCTCTCCCGCAACGACTTTAGCAACCAGAAACAGCTCTTTCCAGCTGTTCAACCAGGTCCTCCAGCCGCTTTTCCCACTG
>CAMYNR010000022.1 GCA_947259715.1 uncultured Desulfuromonadales bacterium | reverse complement strand
CGAAACTTCTCGGCCCCTTGCTGGCCGCCATTGTTGGTGGTCTGGGAGCGGCGAAAAAGTAGCTCTGCTTCCTGGTCTTTGAATATTCTGATGCTAATGCTCTGGGTTTATTATGCTTCGGCTATCTTCCTTTTTGGAGCTTTATTGACGTTCGCTCGCAGCAAGCAGCAAAAGAACCTATTGGCGGAGAGCGTTTGATCGTAAGTCTCTGCGCTTAGAAAGGCCTATATGAGCACAGACGCGAAACAGCATTGCTTGCCGGCTTCAATGAGTTCTCATGCTTTGCAGAAAAGAGCCGGAACCTGCGTCATCATAGTCGTGTCTCTGTTTTTTTCTCTTTTGGTCAGCGGCTGTAGCGTTTTGCCGCCAGCTCCCGAATTCACGCCGACCTTCTCTTTGCCACCTGCAAAAAAAGGGGTTCTCGCCGAGGTCGCTGCATCGGTTGCAGCGCAGTTTGATAATGAGCAATCTGGTTTCCTGCCGGTCTTAAATAGCCGGGATGGTTTGCGCTGGCGACTGGCGTTGGTCGACCATGCCACAACCTCGATCGATGCACAGTATTTTATCTGGCAAGATGATGCCGCCGGGAATTTGCTTTTCGAGCGATTGCTCGCAGCTGCTGACAGGGGAGTGCGAGTTCGCTTGATGGTCGATGATTTTGCTTTAGCGGCAAGCGATCGTGAAATAGGCATTATCAGTCATCATCCCAATCTGGAAATTAAAATATTCAATCCAGTTGCCAGCCGCAGCAGTCTCTTAATCGGTCTTTTAGACTTTCTCTTTAATTTTGAAAAACTCAACCGCCGCATGCATAACAAGCTCTTTGTGGTCGATAACCTCATGGCAATCGCCGGGGGGAGAAATATTGGCAACGAATATTTCGGGCTAAGTGATTCTTATAATTTCCGGGATCTTGACGTACTTACAACTGGGCCGGTGATTATGGAGTTAGCCGAAGCTTTTGACAGCTACTGGAATTCAGAAGTCGCTTACTCCGGTACAGACATCTCCAGGACATCGACAAGCAAAGACCTGCAGTCCCTGCGCAGTAAATTGCAGGCAGACCTTGTCAGAGAGAAAGACCGACTTCATTCCTATCCGCTGGTTCGCACGCGCTGGGACGAGGACCTACAGTCCCTGCCGACAGTTATGCTCCCGGGAACGGCACACTTTCTTCAGGACGTGCCGATCGACGCCGAAGGGGAGGAGCTCCGCCTGGTTGAAATGCTCGATTCCCTCGCCTCCCCGAGTCATGAACAATTGGTGATTATTACCCCTTACCTGATCCCCAGGGCCGATTTCCTGGAAAATCTCGCAAGGCTTTCTTCTGAGGGTGTTGATGTGACGGTCCTGACCAGCTCTATGGGAGCGAATAACCACACCATGGCACATAGTCATTACAAAAAATACCGCCGCCCGTTACTGACCGGTGGAGCAGACATTTATGAATTTCGTCACGATCCTTCTGAAAAAATACGGCAGATAACCGATGTGCCGCCGGTCCGTGCCGATTTTATCTCACTGCATATTAAGGCTTTAGTCGGTGACGGTGAACGTTGCTTTATTGGCTCTCTCAATCTTGATCCCAGAGCGGTTGAAATCAATACAGAAAATGGCTTGTACATTGAATCCCCCGAGTTGGCCCGGAAACTGCTGACAGAGTTCCAACAGATGATGACTCCGCAAAACGCCTGGCACCTTTCTCTTCATGATGATGGACGGTTGCTTTGGTCCTCGGACGCCGGAACTGTGTCCAGCCAGCCGGCCCGCAGTTTTGGTCAGCGTATCGCCGATTTTTTCTTTCGTCTTCTGCCGGTTGAAAGCCAGCTGTAAATAGCTTGCAACCACCAGGCAGAAACGGATTGGTTCAGTGGGCCTGATCGTTGTCGAATCCCTCCAAGAAATAATTTCAGTCGTATATGTCTTGTTTTCTCACCCATTTATCCCCCGTATCGGGTGATAGAAAATCGAAGCAAAACAACTATTTTATAAATGAAGTGAAGTACTTCTGGTCGCTGACTGTTCGATGGAGAACCACAAACAACTATTCTCAGGAGGAAGAACCATGAAACGTATTGGAATCGTATTGGTAGCAATTTTGTGCAGTGGAATGTTGGCAGCATGCGCCCCTCATTACAAAGAAAAGGCAAGCGCAGTAAAGCAACCAGTACATTGTTCCACTGCAGAGGCTGATATCAGGGTTTTGGAAAACGAAAAGGTTCATGTCGGTGAACAGATAGCTGCCGGTGTGGGTAGCATTGTGCCGATTAGCCTTGTCGCCGGTTTTGTGACGAAAACTGCGGGGACTAAATGGGAAATTACAACGGGTGAATATAACAAGAAAATTATAGCCAAGATTGCCGAGATTAAACGTGAATGTGGTGTTGATTGACATCATTGGCGCACCTCTGACTCCTGTGTCCGTCGCCGGGGTTGCCCGACGTGCTACACGGCGTACAGTCATACGGCGTTAGGCCAGATCTATTAATTCTGGAGCCGGGTTAACACCTTCGCTCCACTGACAGTTGGGTTGCTTGGTGAGTCGTGTTGGTCTGGATGAGAAGCCGACTCAGCTGGGGATAACAACCTCGACTTTCAGTGGAGCAGGGTTAATCGAATATGGGAACAAAGCTATGAAACGGTTGGTTAATGGTTTGGGAAAAGCTTTTATTCGCATTTGCCTGCTGGCGATGTCGGGATGGGCTACGCTTGCTATTTTCTATTCAAACCTGCCTGTTCTTATCCGGCCGTGGGGTGCTGGCTTTTTTGCCATTGGCAGCCTGTTGGTTCTGGTCGGCAAGTTCAGCACCAGACGGACACGGCTCGGATTTTTGGCAGCGTTTGCCCTGGTGCTCACCTGGTGGCTGCTTATGCCGCCGAGCAATAACCGGGACTGGCAAGCCGATCTGGCGACTCTTGCCTGGGCGGATTTTGCCGGAGACCAAGTCACGGTTCACAACATCCGCAATAACGATTACCGCACCGAGACCGACTTTACCGTCCAGCACTACGACAAAACCTTTGATCTGTCCAAATTAAAGGGAGTCGACTTCTTTCTGGTTTATTGGGGCTCGCCGAATATCGCCCACACCATGATGAGTTTTGATTTCGAGGGCCAAGGCAACGTCTGTTTCTCCATTGAGACCCGCAAGGAAAAGGGCGAAGATTATTCCACCATCAAAGGGTTCTTTCGCCAGTACGAACTCATCTATGTCGTGGCTGACGAACGCGACCCGATCCGCCTGCGGACAAACTACCGTGAGCAAGGCAAGGGCGAGGATGTCTACCTCTACCGGCTGAATGTCAGCCCAGAGGTTGCCCGCAAGGTGTTTCTCAGTTACCTGAGGGAGGTCAACCGGCTCAAAGAGCAACCCGAGTGGTACAACGCCCTGACCGGCAACTGCACCACCAGTATCCGTCGACACACCATGCCTTACAACCCTGATGCCAAGCTTGACTGGCGGCTGGTCGTCAACGGCTACATCGACGAGATGCTCTATGAGAGGAAGACGATTGATACCAGCTTGCCGTTTGCAGAACTGAAAAAGCGGAGTTACATCAATCCTAAAGCCCAGGCTGCTGACAAGGACCCGGCCTTCTCGCAGTTGATTCGTGAGGGACTTCCTAGACAGGAGATGAAGTAATGATGCGACGAGTGACCCGTTTTAGCACCGGTGCCGTGCTGCTGATTTGTCTGGTCTTTCTTGCTGGCTGCGCCGCCACTCCGGTCGGGGTCAACAAGGTCTCCCCGAGTGAATCATATCGGGACGCCTATGCCAACCCATTGTATCCGGGAGTGCTCAGTGATCCGTCCAAGTTCGTGCTCAACCGCTATGAGCTGCTGAAGACATTCGAAAAGGAGCCGGCGGCAGCCATCGCGGTTCTGCATGAAAAGGCGCTCCATGATGACCGAGGGGATATCCTCTACACACTTGCCGAGTGTTCCTACCTTTACGGCAGCCAACTGATTGACAGTTCCCAGAAGAAAAAACAGCAACTGGCCCCCGACTATTTTCTGCTTTCGGCGCTCTATTCTTCCTATTTTGTCCAAGGAGAGCGCTCCAAACATCTTCTGAGCATATTTGACCCCCGTGCCAGCAACGCTGTTGATATGTACAATTTCGGACTGTGGCAAGCTTTTGCAACCGGTGATACCGAGGGACTGGTCCTGAAATCGGCTGAGCGAAAACTTCCGACCGGCAGCATTTCCATCGCTCTTGATACCTCTCAGTTCCCTTGGAAAATGGAGGAGTTTGAGGAATTCCTGCCGGCTAACCAGTACGCGGTTCGCGGCGTATTCGTGCGCAACCGGACGGCGGGTATCGGCGTGCCGTTGATCGCCGTCCGCAAACATTCCGGCAAGCGGGCAGCTGGCGGCCAGGCAGCGGCTATTACCGCCATACTAAGGGTTCAGGGTGGTATGGCAGCTCTGAGCGGTGGTACGGCCCGCGCGGTCTTGGAGATTTACTCGGCGCATGATACCCGCACCGTAAAAATGCAGGACGGAACTGCGGTACCACTTGAAAGCGATCTTACCGCTCCAATGGCCTACATGCTTGAAGGTTCTAAATTATTTGATCTCGGCTTGATGTCCTTTCTGGGCAGAGAACCGGATAAAATCCCCGATGGCCTCTACATGACGGAGCCTTTTCGCCCCGGAAAGATCCCGGTCGTCTTCGTTCATGGCACGGCCAGCAATCCGGTCTGGTGGGCGGAGATGTTCAACACCCTCCGTTTTTATCCGCTGATCAGGGAGAAATACCAGTTTTGGTACTTCGTCTACACCAGCAACAAGGCCGTTGCTCTGTCTGCTGCCGAGCTGCGCGCTGCGCTGCGTGACAAAGTGACCGCCCTCGACCCGCTGGGAAAGGACTCTGCCCTGCAGCAGATGGTGGTGGTCGGCCACAGCCAAGGCGGCCTGTTGACCAAGTTTACTGTCGTTGATACCGGTGAAAGCCTGGTGCGTGCGCTGACCGGAAAGGATCTTGATGCACTGACGATGCCCGAAAAGAGCAAAGCCAGACTCCGCCATCTACTTGTTGTCCAGCCGCTCTCCTTCGTAAAGGAGGTCATCTTCCTCAGTACACCGCATCGGGGGAGCTTTAGGAGCAAAGAGTGGAACCGGGACCTGGTCCGCTGGTTGATCAAACTGCCGGCCACTATGGTCAAGAACTCCCTGGAATATTATGACTATATGACTGATGACGTAAAAAAAATGATGGGAGGGAAAAAGACCTTTTTCACCAGTGCCGACGGCCAGTCGCCGGATAATCCGCTGCTCAAGGCCCTGGCGGAGATCCCACTTGGACCGGGGGTACGTGGGCATTCGATCATCGGGGTCAAGACTGAGGGAGACCCGAAGCTTGGCAATGACGGCGTCGTTGAATACAGCAGCGCCCACCTGGACGGCATGGCATCGGAACTGATAGTCAAAAGTGGGCATTCCACCCAGTTGAACCCGCTGGCTATTGATGAGGTGCGGCGGATATTGGAAGAAAGTTTGATTGCTGCTTCTCCGGGCAATTGAACCTAGGTTGAATCCGCGATCAGAACCTGCCCGGACTAGGTGTTTTAAAGGGGGACCAAAGATGTCAAACGATAGGATCATCAAGTTAAAGGGTGTATGCCGAATTTGGTCTCAGGTTCACGCATAAGTTGAAAGTAATCAATTTTCCACAGGTCTTTACTGCAAGGATTTGTTTGTGAAGTTATTTCCAAAGATTATTATTGGATTGGCGATTCTGCTAGTGTCCTCTTTGTGGCCCCTGGATCTGCTCGCCGCCCAACAGGTCTCCGAGAATCAAAAAACAGCTGTTCTTCTGGAGCAGGCCCCGCTGGAAGCTGTCCTGTCAGAAATCATCCCTTTATCTACAGATTTGTCTGCTCGCTTGGCCGCGCTCGAGAGCAGTCTGCAGGATTTGCTGGATCTGGTACCTATTGACAAGGAAATTTCTGCTACCGGGAGGAAAATTGAGGAGGCTTTAATTCAACTGCAAAGCCTGAAGGATTCGGGAGAAGGAAATTATGTTCGGTATTTAAGTCTCAAACAGAGGCTTGTGAGTGTAAAAGAGTTGCTCAACCAGACCGGCAAGCCTGTTGTCGCGGCAATCCAGCGCCTCGATCTGTGGGATCGGGAGTGGATGGCCGAGAGTCAGCGCTGGCAGGGCTGGCAGTCGTCGCTGCTTAAAGACCGGTCACCCGATCAGCTTCAAAGTTCTTTTTCAAATGCCTTTTTAACGATTAATAAAGCCCAAATCGTCATTGCTCAGCACCTTGAACCGTTGTTGGCCATTCAGACGAAAGGCGCTGAAGTCACTGCGAAAATTAATATCTTCACCCTTGAAGTGAATAAACTGATTGCCGAAACCCGCCTGGACTCACTGTTCTCCATGTCCCCCCCGATGTATTCGCCGCTCTATTTCTCTCAATTCAGGAGTGAATTGTGGCGTTCGGCCTGGGGGGGGCTGAGGCTTCTGACATGGCCAGACGAACGGTTTTTTGACCGACATCGATTATTCATTGGGCTGCTGCTATTACTTTTTACTGTCACATCTGTCGTTGTACGGCGCAACCAAGAGGCTTTGAAGAAAAGCGAACTTTGGGGTTTTGTTGCGCAGAACCCACTCGCCACGTCGTTATTTATAAGTACTCTGGTCACTGCGGTCCAGCTCAACATGTTCGAGGCTCCAGCCACGATCATGTTGGTTAATGGACTCATTGGCGGCATCGCCTGTGTACGACTTTTGGCCAGCGTAATTGAACACCCGTGGAAAATACACGCCGCTTATGGCGTGATAGGCGGTTATCTCTTCACGTTGCTATTGATCACCTCAGGAATGCCTTCCCCGCTGTTCAGACTTTATATCTTCATCGCCTCGTTGGCAGGATTCAGGTTCTGCCTTAAATGGTTGAAAGTCAGTAGCGAGAATGTCAAAGAGCGACGTTATGCTAGGTTGCTTCGCCTGGTCGCTTTATTATGTGTCGTTATCATGATAGTGGAATTGTTGGGCAAGGCAGGCGTCGCGCTCTATCTGTTCAAGTCCTCGCTGATGACGATGGCGATTCTTTTACCGGTTCTTCTGTTTGTTTACCTGATTCGTGGAGCCCTGCACTGGGTTTTCTTCTCATCTCCTGTATGGCAAGTCAAATTGCTCCGCAACGATGCAGCGAAGCACACTAATAAAACAATTTTTATAATTGAGTCGGTTATCCTGATTTTTATTATACTGCCGGCAATACTGACGGCGTGGGATCTGTTCGACAGCGTTCCCAAGGCGATAAGTGGTCTGCTGTCCCCTGGGTTTACGATTGGCGACCTAAGGATCAGCGTTGGCCTGGTCATCGCTGCTATTGGAACCTTGTACTGTACGCTATTTGCATCTCAACTGTTTCCCAAAGTACTTCTTGATGAACATTTTGTCGGCCGGACTATAGAGAGAGGAGTTCGGCTTTCTGTCGGGCGTCTGCTCCAGTATTTGATTATCTTTGTCGGGACTCTGGTGTTTTTCTCAATGTTCGGACTCGACATTACAAAGCTCACCATCATCCTGAGTGCTTTTGGGGTCGGTATCGGGTTTGGTTTGCAGAGTATTGTGAATAATTTTGTTTCCGGCCTGATCCTGCTCTTCGAACGCCCTTTGCGTGAGGGTGATACCATTGTGGTCGGCACGCAAGGTGCTCAGATCAAGAGAATCGGCCTGCGGGCAACGATAGTGCAGACCTTCGAGAATGCCAGTGTCATTATCCCGAATGCTGACCTGATCAGCAACCAGGTGACCAACTGGACGTTGAACACACGGCAGGTGCGCCTTTCTGTGCCGGTCGGCGTTGCCTATGGTACTGATGCCACCCTGGTGGGAGAAACTCTTCTGGCTTGCGCAAGGGATAATGGGGTGGTGGTTAAATCGCCCGCACCACAGGTGTTGTTTATGAACCTGGGCGAGAGTTCTCTCGACTTCGAACTGCGGGTCTGGGTTCCGGATGCTGACGACCGCATCCAGGTGAAAAGTGAGCTGTATCACGAGATCGTAAAAAGATTCAGCGAGGCAAAGATCGAGATACCATTTCCTCAGCGCGATCTGCATCTGCATCGTGACGATGAGTTAGTTGTCACGAGTGCGTTGCCGAAGTTTGGTGATGAATATACCTCATGACTAAACACTGGAGGTTCTGCTGATGAAAAGCATGATAAAGATGCTGAGGATGATAATCGTTGGCGGTGCTCTTTTTATGGTTCCATTCGTCATCCTTATTTTTATTTTGCATAAGGCTCTGGGGGTTTTAAGGCAAATCGTCTTGCCGCTGGCGGAAAAAATACCATTTACCTCTGTTGTCGGTTTTGAGACACCCTGGGTTTTTGCGTTATTTTTGATGGTTTTTCTCTTTTTTGTCGCAGGTCTTTTTGCAAAGACTTCGCAGGCCAAGGATCTTGTACGATGGCTGGAAACCGTAATTTTGTCCAATCTCCCGGGCTATTCATTTATGAAGAATCTGGGAGACGAAATGTCTGGGGAGTCACCGACCGAAGTTTACCAGTCAGTTCTCGTCCGACTTGATGACTGCTGGCAGATAGCCTTTCTTGTTGAACGCATCGCCGGGGGATACGTCGTGGTCTTTGTCCCTGGCTCGCCAAGTCCCTGGAGTGGAGATGTTTTTATTATTGAGGAGGAACGCATTACTCTAATCGATGAAGGCACGACCTCAGCCATAAAATGTCTGCAAAAACTCGGCGCAGGAAGCGGGAAGCTTGTTGCGGACAAATTGAAATAGAGAGGTTAAAAGGACAAATGAAAACATCAAGAATACTTTTGGTCCTGGTACTCGGGATCTTGGCAGTTCCTTTTCTTATCGATTATGCGGTCGCTCTGGAACGAGAGGGCACCCCGGCAGCGGTGTCGATTATTGCAGATTGGCGCGGCGACTATCCGGTGTCCGAACTCCGGCGACTGCCTGTTGATCAGCAATCGACTTCATTAGGCTATCTGGGTGACGCGCAGAGCTTCGCAGGCGTTTGGAATGCGTTCAAGCCTGGTGAGGATGTGCCGGTTGTCGATTTTAATCAACAGTTGGTGCTTTTTGCCCGGAACCTGAGATTTTTCAACCGGGTCGGCATCGCGAAAGTGCTTGTTGCCAAGGGGGTTGTCAACGTTTTGGTCATGGAGACCATGTCGGCCATGCCGATCGAGGGCAAGGTCGGCATGGCACTGGCGGTTATTCCCCGGCAGGGCGTAAAATTTATCGATTCCGGCAGTCTGCAGATTCCGGTTCTGGGAGGCGTTGCCGGCTTGAATAAGGACCCCTTGAACACGACCTATCTTATTGAGGGATCACAAGTGGCCCTGCGCGATGGCCGTTACGAGGGGGCGGTTGTGCCCGATTCGGCGACCAGGCCGCGGACCCAGGTGTCGGGTGTTCCGACTTACGGCAATCTGGACGGCGATGGTGATGAAGATGCTGCGCTGCTTCTGACCCATGACCCAGGCGGTAGCGGGACCTTCTCTTATATTGCTGCCGCGCTGAACGAAAACGGTCATTACCTGGGCACCAATGCGCTGTTGGTTGGCGACCGTATTATTCCCATAGAGCTGGAGATCAAGAACAGCTCCATTCGTTTCCGCTACTTAGACCGGGGTTCCAAGGAACCGATGAGCGCCGAATCGACGCTGGACAGGTCGGTCTCCATAAGTCTCAAGAACGACCGATTAGTGGCGTTGCAACCCATGGCGGCAACCGAACAGGTTGTGGCGGGCTGGGTGACGATGGGGCATGAGGTGCGCAAGTTTGAGCCTTGTAACTCCCCCGGCGAGCATTGGTTGTTGGGAACTTCGCCGGTGCTTGCGGAGATCGCGGCCGAATATAAAAGCGCAAGGCCCGTGGCTAAACCTTACACGCCGCTGTTTATGGTTCTCGCCGGTCGTTCGGCAAAACCACCAGCCGATGGATTTGGCGCCGACTATCCTGTGGCCTTTGAAGCCAGTCAGATTGTGGCGGTGCGCGGCGCAGGAAGTTGCCAGAGCGAGAACATCGTCGTAGCGGCCCCATTGCCAGGTAAGTCGATTCGTTCGCCGCTCAAGATCCGCGGCCGGGCACGGGGGAGCTGGTTTTTCGAAGGTGATTTCCCCGTCATCCTTGAGGACCGGGCAGGAACCGTTATTGCCTCCGGGTTTGTCGCGGCGACGGATGAGTGGATGACTAAGGAGTTTGTCCCTTTCGAGGGAACACTGGAATCCAAAAAGCCCAGTGGTGTTGAGAGTGGGTTTCTCGTGTTCAAGAAGGACAACCCCAGTGATTGTAAAGAACTCGATGCGGAAATGGGCTTTTTCGTTTTCCTGCAATGAATAGGACTTTGCTGCAGGCTCTGCACACTATCAACTTAAGGCATTAAAGAGATTATGGACCGATGCGGGAGAACACGATGAAACACCACCAGCCTGAACAGAAACCGCACCGAATAATTCCTCCCTGCGGGATGGGTTTTATGAACCACCTGATCCGGTTGCCCCTTCTCCTGCTGCTGTTTTTGTCCGTCTCCGGCCCCTGTTTAGCCGAGGAGCTTGAACCACGGAGTTGGAGCCACCTGCCGATCAACACGAATTTTATCGGCGGCGGTTATGCCTATACCGAGGCGGATATTGCATTTGATCCTGTTCTCAGGATCGAAGCTGGTCAGGTGGAGTTGCACACCTGGGCAGCGAAATACATCCGGACCTTCTCATTGTTCGATAAAACGGCAAGGATCGGCCTTGCGCAAGCCTATCAGGAAGGGCGTTGGTCCGGATTGCTTGACGGCGCTCCCAAAACGGTCAAACGGAGTGGGCCGTCCGATACATTACTGCGCTTTGCGATCAATCTCTACGGTGCGCCACCGTTGCAGGGCAAAGACTACGCTGCCTACCGGGCGGCGGCAAAGGTTGAGACCATCGTCGGCGCCGGTCTATCGGTCCAGCTGCCGACCGGAGATTACATGGACGACAAGCTGATCAACCTTGGCAGCAATCGCTTTACCTTCCGACCGCAGATCGGGGTGATGCACACTCGTGGTAAATGGTCGACAGAAACAACCGGAATGATTGCGCTATACACTGAGAATGATGAGTTTTTCAATGGAAACAAGCTCGAGCAGGACCCTCTCTACATCATTCACAGTCATCTTATTTATAACTTCCGTCCCGGAGTCTGGGCAAGTGCGAGCGCGGGCTATAGTTATGGAGGAAAATCCACATTGAATGGCGTGGAAAAGGACGATCTTAAGCAGAATCTGGTCTGGGCTCTTAGCTTCGGCTACTCTTTGACACGCCGTGTGGGCGTCAAGATGGCTTACGCCGGTACCCGCACCCAGGAAGATACCGGCATCGACTCGGACACTTTTGTTCTGGGGATTTCCACATTCTGGTGATCTGTAATGTCCTTCGAACCCTGGACAAGTATTCGCATTATTTGCTCCTCACCCTTTCCTGCTACCTTCAGAGTCAGAGTTCTTTGTCAGATATGTTTTACGGGAGCAATTGATGAAAGAAAACGAAGAGCCTGAACAGAAGTCGCCTGTGTCTGCGTTTAAAAAGGTCCGGATCTGGCTGTTGGGCAGTCTGCTCATGTTGCTGGCCCTGATGTTAGCCGCACTGTTGCTCGTGCAGAGTTTTGTCGATGCCCCCACAGTCAAGAAAAAGATCCAGTCAATTGTCACAGCTCAGATCGGAGGGGAGTTTGATTGTCAGACGCTCAGTCTCGCTTACCGACCATGGCCGACTATTGAATTGCACCAAGTCAGCCTGACCATCCCTGATCAGGTGCAGGGTAAGGTGGCAACTCTTCGCATGACCCCGGCACTCCTCCCCCTTTTGACTGGAAATATATACCTGGCCAAGCTCGAGTTGGAGTCGCCAGAGTTAAGTCTGAATCTGCCAAAAACAAAGGAGTCTGCTACCCCTGATGCGTTGAGCCCTCTGGAGAAAAGCCTGGCCGTGACCCTCGAGCCGCTCAGGCGGGTGGCCACCGATGCGGAACTGCTTGTCAATAACGGCCGTCTGTCTGTCACTCGTGTTAAGCAGAAGCTGGTGGATATTGATGGCCTGACTCTGCAGCTGAAATTGTCGATAAATGATCTCCACTCGGCCCGGACGAGCCTGCAGGGAGCGTTCTCCGAACTGAGTATCCAGCGCAATGGCCACCAGGAGACCATTACTGGAATCAAGCTGAAAGGCAGTATCCAACTGGATCCGAGCGAGATGAGTATCTCGATAGATCGATTGTCCCTGGACGCACCGAACCTTGAATTATCCGGAAACCTGACCCTGTCTTCTGCCGCCGCGGATATGACGCTGAGCCTATCCGGCAGCAACATCGATGTCGACGCAACCCGCAAAGTCGCCCTGGCCCTGGCAGGGGACAGCTCTCCCAGCAAAGAGATCTTCGGCTACCTGCATGGTGGTCGGGTGCCGCAGATCAGCTTTACGACGCGGGGAGAGACCTTCTCTGAAATGGGCGATCTGCAGAATATCCGCATCCAGGGGCAACTGCAGTCTGGCACCATCGCGATTCCGGGGATCACCCATGAATTGACCGAGGTGTCCGCCGATCTGCTGATTGCCGATGGAATTCTTTCCGGCAGTGGCATGTCGGCCCGCCTGGAAGGTTCATCTGGACAAGATGGCACGCTTAAAGTCGGCCTGACTGAAGACAACGACCTTTTTCAACTGGAGCTGATGCTCGACGCTGATCTGGCCCAGGCCCAAAAGATTCTGCAAGGTATCGTAAACAATCCAGCCTTTAACGAGGAGCTGAACAGGATCACTAATTTGCAGGGGGCTGCCTCCGGAAAGCTGGTGCTCGGTGACAGCCTGGCCAAGCTCAGCGCTAAAGTCGATGTCAGTGCATTGAACTTGACTGCCGATTACCAGCGGCTGCCGTTTCCGTTCAGAATAACCAGTGGCAAGGTTGAGGTCACAGGAACCCGCATCAACCTCGATGGCTTAAATGGCACTGTCGGTGATTCGACTTTCACCGAGGTCTCCGGCCAAATTGACCTGGCAGGCAATGGCAAGGGTTCTGCATCGACTTTTAACCGCATTGAACTTCTTATCAATGGGACGCTGGGAGCGGATACCACTGCCTGGCTCTGGGATGTTTTCGAGGTTCCTGCGGGCTATCTTCTCCATACTCCCTTGAGCCTCTCGGCGCTAAAGATCGCCTGGCAGCCAGACATAATGACCACATTTGCAGGGGAAGTTTCTCTCCATGACGGTCCAGATCTGACTTTCGCCGGCGCTTATCAAGCGGACCAACTAAAGATTCACAAGCTGAATGTTAAGGATCGGCATTCCGCTGCTGACATGGCTCTGTCTTTCGGGGATGCTGGATCCTCCCTTAACTTTTCCGGCCAGCTGCAGCATGAGACGCTGAAGGCCTTGTTGGTTGATCCGTTGATGGGCAAAGGCAGGATTGAAGGGGATTTATCTGTTGAAATCCCTGGCTCCGATGGGGTTGGGGTCTCGGCGCAGGGAAGTCTGACAGGGGCTAATCTGCGTTTCCCCCTGTCCTCAGGCGAGATGGTAGAGGTGGAAGAGATCGTGCTGGCTGCAGACGGTCCACCAATTCAGGCTGAGCTGAAAAATTTATCCTGGAATGACTACCTCTGGAACCCTGTTAAGTTCACCATCGACTTCAGTAAACAGGGGCCTCTGGTCCGAGTGGCCGAAGCAAAGCTATGTGGCATCGATTCTGTCGGCGAGTTTACTGTTTATGGCAAAGACCTCGCGCTCGATTTTAGCCTGGATGGAAAAGGTCTCGACGTTGCAAGCAGCTATTCCTGCCTGACCCGGGGCAGGGTTAAAATGACCGGTGCTCTTGATTTCTCTAGCAGGATCAGTTCACAAGGACTTGTAGACGATCTGGTCAACACACTGCAAGGCCCGCTGCAGATGACCTTTACCAACGGTGTAATCGAGCAGGGAAAGGCACTCGCCAACATTCTGGAAGTGCTCAATGTTACCGAGATCGTTAAGGGTAGACTTCCCACTCTGGGAAGTACCGGTTTTGCCTATAAGACAATTTCTCTGCGGGGGCAATTTCGAAATGGCAAACTACTCATCGAGACGCTCTCCATGGACGGCGAGACCCTTGACCTGCTCGGTTCTGGCGAAATCGACATGGAAGAAAAGACCGTCAATGTTGAATTGCTGGCGGCACCCTTTAAAACTGTCGACAGCATTCTCAAATATTTCCCTGGTGCCAATTACCTGCTGGGTGGTGGACTGGTAACGATTCCAATCAGCATCAAGGGAGACCTGAACGACCCAGTTGTTCGGGTTATGTCTGCTTCGTCGGTAGGGACAAGCCTGTTGAACCTTTGGGAACGTACCTATAAGTCACCGCTCAAACTGATCGATTCTTTCATCCCGGCAAATAAAAAACCGGTCCGTTAGTTTGTCATTAAGGAAAATCTGTTGCCGGTGATGATTTTCAGCACACGCCATTCTCTGATTAAATAACCGGATCAAATCAGCCTCCCCCCCATTTTTAACCCCTTATGGGGGATATACAACACCCCGGAACCGTTTAAGAATTAACCTAGATAATTTTTGTTGTTTAGAGGGAATCAGGGACCCTGCCAGATGCTTGCCATTGGTCCTCTGCCTGCCTCTTGAACATAGGATAGGGTCGTCTTGGGTGCTCAGTGAGAGGCATCTAGATAACATGGGAAATTAAGGCTGATCGGCAATTAAGTTACTGAAAAACTCAGCTCTCTTGACGTAAACGGGCTCTCTATGAAAGGAGATCACCATGAAAAGGTTAAAACTTTTTTCCATCATCCTGCTGCTCCTCATTGTGCCAGGAATCGCCTCTGGAGCCGATGAGCTTGATCCGGAGGCTGACCGGATTCTGCGTGGCATGTCTGACTACTTCGGTGGGACTGCTGCTTTCAGTATGAACGCCGATATCGGCAATGAGATTATCACCTATGCCGGAGAGAAACTGCAGTTAAGCAGTGCCTCGACGGTTGTCATGACGCGGCCAGATAAATTTCATGTCACTCGAAAAGGGATGTTCGCCGACCTGGAACTTATTTACAACGGCAAGCTACTGACCATCTATGGGAAAAAACTCAACATCTATGCTCAGCATCAAATCGCTGGGAGCACCGAAGATGCCATCAAAAGTCTCGAAATGGAAACGGGTCTCGATGCGCCAGGTGCTGATCTCCTCTTTTCTGATCCTTACTCGGTCCTTTCCTCCGGGGTGGTCAGCAGTGCCTATATTGGTACGGACTACGTCAACGGCATCGAATGTCATCATTTGGCCTTTCGGGAAAATAAGGTCGATTGGCAACTTTGGGTGCAAACCGGTGTGACGCCATTGCCAATGAAATACATCATCACCAGCAAGTGGCAGACCGGTGCGCCGCAATATACTGTGCAGTTCAGAGACTGGAATACGAATCCTGAAACCAATGCAAATCTGTTCCAGTTTTCAGTCCCGCAGGGGGCACAGAGCCTCGCAAGTTTCAAGGCAGATATTTTGGGTAATCTCGTTCTTGACCAGGAGGAAAAGTAATGAAAATTCTGTTTAGGATTATCGTTCTTGGTTGCTGCTTGCTTGCTGGCGATATGTTAACCAACGAAGTCTTCGACTTCGGCAAGCCCTTTACTAACCAGGCCGAAGCAAGAGTCGGCAGGCCGTTGACCCCGGGCAGCGTTGCCGGTGTTGCCCGTCGAACGACCCGGCGAACCATTCGCCGGACAGCGGTCTATGTTGCCACCTTGCCGCGGGGGTGTTCGACCGTAATCATCGAAGGGGTCAGTCTGAGCCAGTGTGGCGGGACCTATTATCAACCGCAGGGCAACCAGTACGTGGTTGTCAATGTCAACTGAGGTTTCTGGTGCTGAATGACGTGCAGCGCTGCGAATGGAGGACGAAAATGGGCCGTTTAAGTGTCGTCATACTGGTTTGTCTTTGCTTTATCGTACTTGTGCAAACGAATGAGGTTCAAACAGCACAGCAAGAATACTCCACACCGATGGAGCAAAGTGACGTGAAAAGTATCGATGAAATCAATCGGGAGAATGAATTACCGACGGAAGAGGAGGCCACACCGATGGAACAAAGTGATGTGAAAAGCATCGATGAAATCAATCGGGAGACAGAAATAAGAGATTGATGTTGGGGCTGTTTGCCAAGGTGGCAAACCACTTATGAAATCGAAAAGTTTTTTAGGGGTGTTCAAAAACACTTGTGAAGAAAGGAACCTTTTATGTGTCAAAGCATCAGAAGTTTTATTGGCCTGTCGCTCGTTTTTACCTTTCTTGTTCTTTTTAGTCCGCAACAGGCCGTCGCGGCCAGCGCGGCACAACTCGACCGGGATGTTAACGCAGCTCTTGATGATTTGTACGCCGGGTCGGCAGCCGCCCAAACCCTCGCAAAAGATGCCAAAGCCATATTGGTTTTCCCTGACGTCGTCAAAGCTGGACTGATTGTTGGTGGTCAATACGGGGAAGGGGCTTTGTTGAAAGCAGGAAAGAACGCCGGTTATTTCAACACGGTGGCAGCTTCCTATGGACTGCAGGCCGGAGCCCAGAAATTTGGCTACGCACTGTTTTTCATGAGCGACAAGGCGCTTGCCTTCCTCGAGTCGAGCAAAGGCTGGGAGATCGGTGTCGGCCCGAGCGTTGTGGTTGTCGATGAGGGTATTGCTAAATCACTGACGACAACGACGGCAAAGGACGAGATTTACGCATTTTTCTTTAACCAGAAGGGTTTGATGGCCGGACTCGGGCTGCAGGGATCGAAGATCACCAGGATTAATCCTGATAAGTAAGCTGCTGTCAGAAATTTACTGGAGGTACTTTTGAAACGAATTTTGTTGCTATTGGTGCTCGCTGGTTTGACCGGCTGCACAGCGATTGGCCCGGGCAGTATCGCCCGCGACCGCTTCGACTATAGCACTAATATTTCACAGTCATGGCAAAAGCAGATGCTCCTGAATATCGTCAAGCTGCGCTATGCAGATACACCAGTGTTTATGGACGTGACCTCGGTGATTAATCAGTATTCGCTGGAAGGGTCAGTCGATCTACGCGCTAATTTCGTGCCGGGTGCTGATAACTCTTCGCTCGGCGGAGCAGGCAAATATTACGACCGGCCGACGATTACCTACAAGCCGCTGACCGGTGAAAAATTTACCCGCAGCCTGATGACACCAATCCGGCCGGCGACGATCATGTCGCTGGTTCAGTCCGGCTGGCCGATCGATCTGGTCTTCTGGTTGAATGTGAAATCCATAAATGGCCTGCGCAACCGTTCCTCAACCCAGTTGTTTGCTCATTCGGCTGATCCGCGCTTTGTTGCATTGTTGAAAGATATGCGGCGCCTTCAGGACAGTGGCGCCATTGGTTTGCGGGTCAATAAGTTAGTGGCAGGGCACGAAACACTTCTGATTATCCGCAAGGAAGATCATGTGGATCTGGCTGATGAGAAACGCGCAATACACCAAGCCCTTGGACTTGCACCGGGTTTGCATGAAGTGCGCTTAGCTTTCGGCATGTTGCCGCTGGACGATCATGAAATTGCCCTGCTGACGCGTTCAATGCTTGAGATCATCGCCGAGATGGCTGCGGGGGTGGATATCCCTGCCGAGCATATAGCCGAGAATCGAGCCACGCCATCGTCAGATATCTCTGATGAGGAAGCGGGGCTGCCAAAACTGATTCATATCATGAGCGGCACCGCAAAACCCGAAGATACTTTCGCAGCAATTCATTACCGCGACCGTTGGTTTTGGATCGACGACCGAGACATCAGTTCAAAAAGGATGTTTTCCTTTTTAATGATACTTTTTTCGTTGGCCGAAACCGGAGGCGATAGCGGAGCGCCGATCGTCACTATCCCGGCAGGCTAACAGCAGAACAACAGCGATTATTGCCGGAGGCAAACCGTGCAACAATCATTTCGATCTGGAGGACATATGCTGAACAAACTAAACCGAATACTGTCTGCGTGTGCTTGCTTGCTGCTGTTTAGCGGCGGCTTAGCAAGCGCGTATGATTATCCGTTTGCCGACCCCTATGTCGCAACGATAATCAACACCCCGGCAGAATACGCCGCAGTGTTGCCAGAAGAAGTACCCCTAAAGTTTGCTTCGATTGAGATGTTTCCAGATCGGGAAGTTCCGGGTATCCTCTGGAACTTGACGGAATTGCGCTATTCCTACCTGCAACAGAAAAAGCCAGCGCCGCTGATTTTTTTAGTTGCTGGCACCGGGGCAAGTTTCCAGAGCGCTAAAATGCAGGTGCTGCAGAAGGCCTTTTACCAGGCCGGCTACCATGTCGTTTCGCTCACCTCTCCGACCCACCCAAACTTCATTGTTGCGGCTTCGACCAGCGGTGTGCCGGGGCATTTGGAAGAGGATTCGGCCGACCTGTACCGTGTTATGCAGACGATCTGGCAGCGGTTACAGAAGAAAATCGAGGTGACCGAGTTTTTTCTCAGTGGCTACAGCCTTGGCGCTGCCCAGTCGGCGTTTATTGCCAAGCTCGATGAACAAGAGCAAGCGTTCAATTTTCGCAGAGTACTGATGATCAATCCGCCGGTCAGCCTCTATAACTCGGTGCAGATCCTTGACGAGATGCTGGAAAATAATATTCCTGGTGGGCTCGACAATTTCAACGAATTTTACCAAAAAGCCATAAAAGCAGTGACTGATGTCTATGTCAATGGGGATGCGGTTGAATTTAACGATCAGTTCCTCTATCAGGCGTATAAGTATCGTAAGCCGGAAAGTGATGAAAATCTTGCGGCTTTGATCGGTATCGACTTCCGGATTTCTTCGGAAAACATGGTCTTTGTCAGTGATGTTATGTCTCAGGCCGGCTATGTGGTTCCCAAAGGCTTAAAACTTGAACGGCATGACCGGGTTACCGATTACGCGAAGGTTCTCGGGCGACTGTCGTTCATCGATTACTTTAACGGTCTCTTCCTGCCGCATTTTAAGGCCCAGAATCCCAGTCTCACCAAAGCTGATTTAATTGCACAGATGAGTCTGCGCAATATTGAGGACTATTTGCGGAACTCACCTAAATTCGGCGTGATCCATAACCAAGATGACATCATCCTGCAACCTGGAGAAATTGATTATTTGCGCGATGTTTTTGGTAACCGAGCGCAAATTTTCCCACATGGCGGTCATTGCGGCAACATGGCCTATCCTGACAACGTGGCGGCTATGATTGGGTTTTTCCCATCATTTCTTAAGAATTGAAGGGGGAGATGACCATGATGACACAAAGGAATAAAACCATGCGCTTGATCTTGATGACACTGACTCTGCTCGGCGTACTGTTTGCCAGTGGTTGTAGCACGACCCCGAAACCGAATCTCAACCTGCAACCGCCGCTCCATAAGGCGAAAGACACCATAAAGGAATCGGTCGAATACGCAGTTGACGTCTACGATCCGATTGAAGGCTTCAACCGGCGGGTTTACACCTTCAACTACTATTTCGACAAGTTCCTCTACCTGCCGGTGGTTAACAGCTACGAGTTCATCACACCGGATTATGTCGAAGACCGGGTCTCCAATTTCGTCGACAATATCTACGAATTCAACAATTTCACCAATAACCTGCTGCAGCTGAAGTTCCGTCAGACGGCGATGACCCTGACGCGCTTTTTGATCAACAGCACGGTCGGTATCGCCGGGCTGTGGGATCCGGCTACCAGTTGGGACCTGCCGCAGCAGACCGAGGACTTTGGCCAGACCCTGGGACACTATGGTGTCGGCAATGGTCCGTATATCGTGCTGCCGATTCTAGGTCCGTCCAATCTGCGTGACACCGCCGGTCTGGCAACCGATGCCGTGGCTTTCGCTGCGGTCATCGATGGTGTCCAGTCGGACTGGATGGACGATAATGACATTAGCCTGATCTTTAACGGCGTGACGGCGATCGACAAGCGGCACCGGCAGTCTTTCCGCTATTACCAAAGTGGCTCGCCATTTGAGTACGACATGATCCGCATGCTTTACACCACCAAGCGGGAGGTAGAGATCGCCAAATAGGCTGACAATCACCGACCAATAATTGAATAGGAGTATTGAGTGATGAAACAACAAAACAACATAGCAAAAATTTCCGGGTTGGTTTTTGTCATGACCTTTGGATTTTTGTTGCTGATCTGCTGCACAACAGCAATGGCCCAGGATGAGTTGATAATCTATCCCCAAAAAGGCCAGAGTCAGAAGCAGATGGAGATCGACAAGAGCGAGTGCTACACCTGGGGAAAAAATCAGAGCGGTTTTGACCCGATGGCGCCGCCGACCGCCAGTGCGCCGCCCCCTGCAGCAGAGGCTCCGCAAGGGGGCGCGGTGAAAGGCGCTGCACGCGGTGCCCTGTTGGGGGTGGCGGTTGGTGCGATTGCCGGTGATGCCGGCAAGGGCGCTGCAATCGGTGCGGCTTCTGGTGGTTTGCTCGGCGGCATGCGGCGACGGGATCAAGCTGCTCAGCAGAGTCAGGCCGAGCAGCAATGGGCAGGGCAGCAGGCCGCCCAATATGAGCAAGGTCGCAAAGAATATAATCGTGCCTATTCCGCTTGTATGGAAGGGCGGAACTACACCGTCAAATAGGGGAGGGTGCCATGAAAAAACAATTTAAATATCTGTTGTTAAGCACCACATTGTTGGTCCTTTCTGCGTCTCTCTGCCAGGCGGACGACGCAGAAAATAACTCGCAACTGCTCTGCGCCGTCACGGAAGTGATCGAATGTGATGTGTTGGGTGAGTGCGTTGAACGGACAGCGGCCGCTGCCGCGCTGCCGGATTTTTTGCTGATAGATATTGAAGCAAAGAAGATTGTCGAGGCGACTGGCGATGGTGTTCGCGAAACCAGGTTCAGCACCAGTACCACGACCGGGGGGATGACGATTTTGACCGGGATTGACGGCCTGCGCGGTTGGAGTGCGGTGCTTTCTGACAATAACCGTCGTTTAACTGCCAGCATCAGTGACGAACTGGCGGGATTTGTGGTGTTCGGTGCCTGCCGGGCAGAACGCTAAAGGAGGCTATGGAAATGATTAAGCTAAAAAGTGCCTTTTTGAAACTCAGAGGATTTGCATTTCTGATACTGACAGGCTTGCTGTTTATTGCCCAGCCGGCCGTAGCTGCAACAGGTACGGCCGCTGATTGGCAGTTTACGACCTCCGCCTATATGTGGGCGCCCTCCATTGAGGGTGAAAGTGCCGCTGGCGGGGATATCGATATCTCTTTCGACACTATTATCGAGAATCTCGATTTAACCTTCATGGGCAGCTTCGGAGCCAGGAAAGGTAAATGGGGTTTCCAGACCGATGTGATCTACATGGACCTGGAAGATGATGACAATGCGCCTCTGGACCCGCTCGGGTTTTTAACGCTCGATGATGTCGAACTGAAAGCCTGGATTGTCACCCCGATGCTGACCTACGAAGTTCTGCAGTCAGAGCGCTTTCAGCTGAATGTTCTGGCCGGCGCGCGCTATCTGTACATGAAATCCGACCTGACCATCGATAAAAAACCGCCGCTATCTCCTCCCACTGAGACGTTCAGCGATGATGGTGACGTCCTGGACGGCATCGTCGGTGTTAAAGGTCATGTGACCCTGACCCGGAACTGGTACCTGCCTTTTCATTTCGATGTCGGCAGCGGTGATACGGACCTGACCTGGCAGGCCTATGGTGGAGTCGGTTACAAGTTTAAAAACTTTGATCTGATTGCAGCCTATCGACACTTGAGGTGGGAGTTCGATGATGACGATAAGGGCGGAGCCACCTTCAATGATCTCTACATCACCGGCCCGATGTTCGGGGTTAAGTTTGTGTTCTGAGAACGGTTGAAACTGTCAGCGCTGATCGCTGGGAATAATTATTTTCTTCAACATTGCTGGGCGCAAAAGGTTGGTTGGCAATAATTTTTCCGCCTCTGGATGTCGGAACTGTTGAGATTCAGTCATGTAGCGGCGGTTTGAGGAGTTTGGCCGGGCAAGTATTCTTTAAGGGTCACGATGAAGAATTCCTTGAAGCCATACATGAAGATGCCGATGATGTTTAATTGAGGTCGGGAGTAAAAAAATGGCTTTAACCCTTGGACGTATGTTTCTTCTCCTTTTCGGACTAATTCATCTCCATGGCGTGGCTTGTTTTGCCATGCCTGGCGATGTTGCAGTCGATACAGAGGTCGTGCAAACGGTTAATAGCTATCCCGGTCTCAACGATTGTGAGATGAATCTTTATAGGAAATGATCTAGAGGGAAGGAGACTGTCATGGCTGTTAAATTTGGGTATCTATTTATTCTTTTTGGAGTGCTATTTCTTTCTTTAAGTATCTACGTTTATAATATTACAACGAAAGAATCAGAATTTGGAACTATTTTAGTAAATATCATCTTGTCAGTATTTGATAGAATGGTTTTTGTTATCAGTGGGATTTACCTATTATTCTTAGGATACCGTTTGGTCAGAGGCTCTAAGAATGATTTAGGTATTATAAAAATTGGTGGACAACTATCAATATTTATAATTTTCTCAGTTTTCTTCACCGTCCTATTTAATTTTCTTGCTCATCCAGAAATTAATTCTACCTGGAGAATCTTTACATTTTTTCTTCAAGCTATTTCTCGAATATTAAATCCATCTTTTAGTGCAGATTTTTTTATACCAATTTTAGGACTTGTAAGTTTTATAATTGTTTCTGTTTGGTTCCATAAAAGTTTATTTGGTAAAAGTTCTCATAAATCGGGGTGATAAGCAATTGAAAGTCTTCCTTTAGGGGGTAATAAGTATTCCTCACACCCTGATGAGCGGACATGTTTCCTTTATCTTCATCGATAAATCATGGCCGTGCCACCTGAAAATATGGCTGCCGCTTTGTTTTCTGAAGCACAAGTTTTATCCCCAATCAGCAATATCCCGCGAGAAACCCCAGAGATCGATCGGCTTGTCAATATAGAATAAAATGTTCACGCAGTGGGCAATTGTCCCTGGGCGAGGTAATCATCAGAAATTCTTTTTAAACACCATTTCCAGAACATCAGAAGGCCCAACCGAAAATTTCGGTTGGGCTTTTCCTGAAAGTTATTCTGAATTGCAATCCTGCTTAGCCTAAGGATTAATAGAGGGCTCAAAGCAGGTCCGAAGAAAAGCTCTCAGCATCATGCTATACACCCTCGATTACCATACATGTGAGGCTCATATCAAAAGTTGGCCAAAATTTACAGCTACGTGGTCATTAGCCCCATTTGGCAGGCCAGTTATGGAGGGAGTGATTGACTGCACACATTTCAATGTGTAGAATTTTGTGTGAGAGGAGGTGCTTCATGCCCACAAATCTGGCGATTGACGACGAGCTTATCGAAGAGGCGCGGCGACTTGCGAAGCAAAAAACCAAAAAAGCCGCCGTTACCCAAGCCCTGGAGGAATTCATTCAGCGGCATAAACAAATGGAAATTCTCGACCTGTTTCATAAGGTCGATTTCGATCCTGACTACGAATATAAGGAGCAGCGCAAGAAACAATGAAGGTGCTGGTTGATACCTGTGTCTGGTCGTTGGCTCTGCGCCGCAGTCAGGTGGTCGATGATCCAAAGGTTCTGGAGCTTAGAGAGCTTATCACTGAGTTGCGTGTGCAGATGTTGGGGCCGATCCGGCAGGAGCTCCTCTCAGGCATCCGCTCGCAGGCCCAGTTTGAAACCCTGCGGGAGCGCTTGCGGGCGTTCCCCGACCTGGAATTGACGTGTGGGGATTACGAACGTGCCGCCATCTTTTTTAACACCTGTCGCGCGAACGGGGTGCAGGGGGCAAACACAGATTTTCTCATCTGTGCTGTGGCCCACCGACTGAATTTTCCGATTTTCACCACCGACGGCGATTTCCGCCTGTTTCAACAGCATATCCCTGTAAACCTCTATACACCGAGGGCAGTATAGGGTGTCGGGGTT
>CAMYNR010000021.1 GCA_947259715.1 uncultured Desulfuromonadales bacterium | reverse complement strand
CAGATTTTTCGGGGGCAGTGCCGCGAGGTTGAGCGAAGCGAATTGGAGCGGTCCCGAACAATCTGCGGAGCGCAGGTTCCCGCGTAGCGGGCAGAGGCATTGGGGCACCTTTTTCTGCTTACTCTTTTGTGGTGGGACAAAAGAGTAAGGCGTCTGGCGGGACGCGACCCGCCGGTTTTGATCTTGTATCTTCTGGTCCCCTTAATCAACCTCACGATTTATCCGATTCGCCGCAAAAGCCGCCCCGAAGCCGTTGTCGATATTCACCACCGTCACCCCGCTGGCACAGGAATTGAGCATGCCGAGCAGGGCCGCCATACCGCCGAGGGCGGCGCCGTAGCCGACCGAAGTGGGTACGGCGATGACCGGGGTGGAGACCAGTCCGCCGATCACCGAGGGCAGCGCACCCTCCATGCCGGCAACGACGATAATGACCGCAGCCTGTTGCAGCTTGGTATTGTTCGCCAGCAGCCGGTGGAGACCCGCGACGCCGACATCGGTGAGCTCTTCGACCTGGTTGCCGAGCATCCGCAGAGTGATGCTCGCTTCGCGGGCGACCGGGATGTCCGATGTGCCGGCGCAGACCACCAGGATTTTGCCGCGACCGGTGATTTCGATCTTCTGCTGCACCAGGCAGAGGGTGCGGGCGTCGCTATCGTAATCTGCCTTTGGAAACTGGTCGCGAAGCGCGGTCGCTTTTTCAGCGTTCAGCCGTGTCACCAGGATATTCCTGCCCGCCTTGGCCATGGCGGTAAGGATGATCTGCAATTGCTCGAGGCTCTTGCTTTCACCAAGGATCACTTCCGGAACCCCCTGGCGAAGCTCTCGGTGGTGATCGATCTGGGCCACGCCCAGATCTTCAAAAGGCAGCTGCTTGAGGCGCTCGACACCATCGGCAACGTTGATCTGGCCATCGGCCAGCGATTGTAACAGTCGGGTCAGCTCTTTGCGGTTCACGAAGAATCCTTACAGCCCAAGTTCCGGGGCAAGCTCCTGCATCGCCTCCAGGCAGAGGTCGCAGAATTCAGGGAGTGGAATGCCGATCTGTTCGCATTCGGCGATGATTGCCCGGTCGGCCCCGGCGGCGAACAGCTTCTCTTTGTAGCGCTTGCGGACCGATTTCGGTTTCACGCTGGCCAGTTTTTTATCCGGATAGACCAGGGCTGTGGCGATGATCAATCCGGTCATGGTTTCACCTGCAGCAAGAGCATGGTGAAGAGGTTCACTTCTGGTCCGGTCGTGGGCGGCGGCGTTGTGCATGCAGATTGCATCGATGATTTGCTCGGCGACCCCTTCAGCGCGTAAAATCCGCGCCGTTTCATGGGTGTGGCGGGACAGGTCATCCTGGGTCAGCTCGACATCCAGATCGTGCAGCAACCCGGTCAGCCCCCAGAGCTCTTCATCCTCCCCCAGCTGACGGGCCAGGCGACGCATCACCGCTTCGCTGGCCAGGCAGTGTTTGACCAGGTTCGGGTTGCTGAGATGCTGATCGAGCAGTTCGAGGGCCTGCTCCCGGTTGATTCCATAGCTCATGCTGATGGTCCTCCAAATAAATACAGCGAACCCCAAGCATAGCAAAAAAGCCGCAGCTGCCAAAGCGGCTTTCGCGTTGCAGGAGAAACAATCAATGAGAGCGGTCAGGTTAAGCCAAAAAGCTTGACTTTCTTCTTGATTCTCCCGCGAGGCTATGCATTTCTATGGACGGAATTTCAGGCGACTTTGGCGGCGCAGAGGGCAGGATGACGACCTTTTTGGCGGATAATTCAGAAGATAATGGGAAGATTTCCGGTTTGGCGGGGAAACAGATTTTCCATAGTCGTTTTTATCCCTTAAAAACGCTATTGCTGATTCAGCGCAGTTGTTTCTTCCTGATTCTGGCCGTTTGGGGTGCCGCGCTGCCTGCCATGGCTGCTCAGGATTCCTCCGACCAGGATATTTTAGCCCACTACGGCGATGCGGAATTTGTCAGCATCGCCACCGGCAGCAGCAAGCCGGTCTACAAGACACCGGCCGTCGCCAGTGTCATCACCGCCGCGCAGATCAAAGCGATGGGGGCCCGGACTCTTGATGAGGTTCTGGAAGCGGTGCCAGGTCTGCATGTGGGTCTTTCCTCGCTGAATCGCCTAAATCCGCTTTACTCGATCCGGGGCATTCATACCGACCAAAATGCTCAGGTGCTGCTCTTGATAAATGGTCAACCCTTGACTGTCCCTTATTCTGGGGGGCGCCCCAGCCGGTTTCGTCTTCCGATGACCGGGATCTCCCGGGTTGAGGTAATCCGCGGCCCAGGATCGGCTGTTTATGGCGCTGACGCTTTTGCCGGGGTGATTAACGTCATCACCAAATCGGCTGAAGAGATAACTGGACCCGAAGTCGGTGCGCGCTATGGTTCTTTTGACAGCACAGATCTTTGGCTGCAGCAGGCTGGTCGGTTGGGCGATCTCGACATTGCCTTGACCCTGGATTGGCAAAAGAGCAATGGCGATAGCGACCGGGTGGTCAACTCCGACCTGCAGTCGCAATTTGACCCGGACTTTTCTCTTGCGCCAGGGCCGCTGGCGACCCAATACGAAATCTTCAATGCCCAGCTTGAGTTCCGCTACGGCGACTGGACCCTGCGTAACTGGTATTGGCACCAGGGCGATGGGGGACTCGGAGCGGGGGGCGCCCAGGCCCTCGATCCGAACGGCGTCGACAAAAACGATACGTATTCTCTCGATTTATCCTGGGAGGATGAAGATTGGAACGAAAACTGGGGACTTTTTTCAACCCTGGGTTACATACATACAGAAGCTAAAACCCGGTTCAAGCTGTTGCCGCCAGGAACAACTGCACCGCTTGGAACCGATGGGAATCTCCTCTCCTTTCCGCCTTTTACCTTAACAACATTTCCCGCTGGGCTGATCGGCAACCCGACGGTCTATTCTGACCAGGCAACCTTCGACCTGGCTGCGGTCTACACCGGTACGGCCAATCATCGCCTCCGTTTCGGAGCAGGCTACAAGTATCAGCGTGAAACCTATGAGGAAGTGAAGAATTTTGGTCCTGGCGTCAGCCCTGGGGTGCTCACCGATGTCAGCGGCACGCCATACGTGTTTATGCCCGAGACCAGCAGGCAGGTCTGGTATCTGTCGGTTCAGGATGAATGGCAATTGGCACCGGACTGGGAATTGACCAGCGGCCTGCGCTTTGACCACTATTCCGACTTCGGAGCGACCGTCAATCCGCGCCTGGCGCTGGTCTGGGAGACCTCCTATAACCTGACCAGCAAGCTGCTCTATGGGCGGGCCTTTCGGGCCCCCTCATTTTCTGAGCAATTCGCACAAAACAACCCGGTGATTCTGGGCAACGACCATTTGGATCCAGAGACCATCGATACGGTTGAATTAGCTTTTGCCTATCGCCCGATCCTGAACCTTCAGACCGATCTCAGCATTTTCACCTACCGCGCCAGGGAATTGATCGAATTTGAGCTTGATGCAGGCGGGGTGACGAAAACCGCCCAGAATGCCCGGGACCAGTTAGGCTATGGCTTTGAATTTGAATTTGAGTGGCAACTCAGCTCGGCCCTGAAGCTTTTCGGCAACTACGCCTGGCAGCATGCCGAAGACCGGGACAGTGGTTCACGTATCGCCGACGCTCCGGGGCAGCAGCTTTACCTTGCCGGTGAATGGAAATTCTGGCCCTACTGGTCCGTGACCCCCAAGCTGAGTTGGATCGCCGACCGGCACCGGGCCCCAGATGACAGCCGCGCAGATATTGCCGACTACACCCTGGTCGATCTGACCTTGCGGCGGAGCAAGCTGTTTGAGCATTTTGAACTGGCGGTCGCCGTTCGCAACCTCTTCGATGAGGATGCCCGCGAGCCGAGCAGCGGAACAATCCCGGATGATTATCCCCTGGAGGGGCGGAATTTATGGGCGGAGCTGCGTTATGCGTTTTAATGATCTGGCGGCGAAAAAAACTATGCTGCTGAGCAGAATAGGGTTATTCGCAATTTTCTGGCTTTGCTGTCTATCAGTGTCTGCATCCGCTGAACTCTCGACAGCAGATCAGCAGGTTCTGGATCTCTACGGTGGTGAAGAGTTTGTCAGTATCGCCACCGGCAGCAGCAAGCCGGTGCATAAGGCGCCGGCGGTGGCCAGTGTCATCACCGCCGCGCAGATCAAGGCGATGGGGGCAACCAGCCTCGATGAGGTATTGGAGGCGGTGCCGGGTTTGCACGTGGGCATTTCGACGCAAGGGCGGCTCGATTCGATCTATTCTATTCGTGGCATTCATACCACCTTTAATCCGCAGGTGCTGCTGCTGATGAATGGGGTCGCTTTTCCCGGTTTTTCCGGCAGCAGAGCACTCCAATTCCATTTCCCTGTTGCTGGCATAGAGAGGATTGAGGTGATCCGTGGGCCTGGTTCAGCGATCTACGGCGCTGACGCTTTTTCTGGGGTGATCAATATTATTACCAAGGATAGCCAGGATATTAATGGGACCGTGTTGGGGACCAGGCATGGCTCCTTCGATTCTCACGGCGCCTGGCTACAACATGGTGGCAGCCATGGCGGCTGGGAGTTTGCCTTTTCCCTTGAGTACCAGGAAACGTCCGGAGATAAAGAGCGGAAAATCAGCGGCGATTTGCAAACAGCCCTCGATAATCAGTTCGCAACAAATGTCTCCAAAGCTCCTGGATCCCTTGCCACGCGCAATCAGATCCTCAATACTCATTTGGAATTAAAATATTCCGCTTGGAAAATACGTCATTGGTACTGGGGGCTGGATGATGGCGGACTTGGTGCTGGGGCTGGCTTGGCGCTTGATCCTGCAGGAAGCGAAAAGTCCGAGCAGCACCTGGTTGATCTAGGCTGGCAATCAGATCAGTTGGTTGACGGTTGGGATTTAGGCTTCAACCTGAAATACCTGCGTCTCGATGGCCAAGCCGAGTTTGTTCTTTTGCCATCAGGTTCTGTCGCGCCTATCGGCAGCGACGGTAATCTAGATCTCGACACTCCGGTCGGCGCGGTGAACTTCACAGACGGACTCCGCGGCGAACCTGATGCCAGTGTGCAGGAGTACGGTTTAGATTTGACTGCACTCTATGGAGGCCTTAACCACCATGGACTCCGCTTCGGAGCTGGAGTCAAATACATTGAAGCCTGGGTGCCAAGTGAAAAAAAGAATTTCGGCCCTGGGGTCATCGATGGCACTGTCAGCCCGATTGATGGTTCTTTGACGCAGGTTGCCGACACCCCATTTGCTTTTCTGCCCGATTCGGATCGAACGGTCTATTTCCTTTCCGTACAAGATGAGTGGAGCCTAGCGCCTGATTGGGAGCTGACTGCCGGAGTTCGGCTGGATCATTACTCCGATTTCGGCCAGACGCTCAATCCTCGTCTGGCGCTGGTCTGGGCAACTCATTACAACCTGACCAGTAAGTTCCTTTATGGCCGCGCCTTTCGCGCCCCGACCTTTGTGGAACTTTATTCCATG
>CAMYNR010000020.1 GCA_947259715.1 uncultured Desulfuromonadales bacterium | reverse complement strand
TGACCGGTCAGGCTGAAGATTTCATCCGCCTCGTCAAAGCTGTCATCGACAGTGTCGGTCTTGACGAGAAGGGTGGTATCCCCTTCACCGAGACCGATCGGCCCGCTGACATCGGTCCAAGTGGCGCCGCCATCGGTGCTGTACTCATAAGTATTTTCATTGTAGTCGGCGTCCAGGGCGGTGCCGTCGGCCAGGGTCAGGGTCAAATTGCTGCCGGCCGCGGCCCCTTTGATGTCAAGACCGAAGATGGCGTCACTGCCTTCGGGAATGCTGAGGTCACCACTTCCGCTACCCGGCTCAGCCGGATCGAAGCTGGTGATACTCGGCTCGTCATCGTCAATGATAATCGCCCGGGCGCTATCATTGTAGTCAACAGCATTGCTGGTCAGGACCGCGTTCAGCGCAAAAGTCTCATCGGCTTCATCAAAACTGTCATCAAGCGTCGCGGTCCGGACAAAGATTGTGCTGTCACCGCCATTCAGAGGGATGTCGTCAGTATAGGAGAGCCAGTTGCTGCCATCGGTGCTGTACTCAAAAGAACTGGCATAATCGGCCTCCGCCGTCGCGGTTTCGGGCGTCAGGTTAAGGCTCAGACTGCTGTTCGCCGCCGCCCTGGAAATATCGATACTAAAGGCCGCGATGGTTCCTTCCGGCACGGTGACCCCGGTATTGCTGAGATCAGCGGGATCGGCGGTGACCACATTAATTCCGGGGCCGTCATTATCGATAATCGTCGCCGTAGCAACTTCGTCGTAATCTGTCCCCAGGCTGTTCAGGGTCGCATTCAGGGTAAAGTTTTCATTCTGCTCATCGACAATATCGTCGACGGTGTCGGTCTTGACCAGGACGGTGCTGTCCCCGGCGGGCAAGGGGATTGCCCCGGCAACATCCAGCCAGCTGTTTCCACCATCGGTGCTGTACTGGAAAGTGCCCTCATTGTAATCGTTATCGAGAGCTGTGCCATCAGCCAGGCTCAGGGTCAGACTGCTGCCAGCAGCTGCCCCTTCAATCTGAAGACCGAACAGCGCATCGGCCCCTTCGGTGATGTCGATATCCCCGGTCCCGCTTTGCGGATTGCTCGGATCGAAGCTGCTGATGGTCGGCTGATCGTCGTCCAGAATCGTCGCCGTTGCGGTCACGGTTTGCCCGGTATTAAGTTGACCAGTCAAGCTGAAGGTCTCATCTGGCTCGTCAATCCGGTCAGCGACGGTGTCAGTTTTGATCAGCAGGCTGGTATCCCCTTCACTCAGGGAAATAGCGCCGTTGATATCGGTCCAGGTGGCGCCGCCATCGCTGCTGTACTGGTATGTGCTCTCGCTGTAGTCCTCATCAAGAGCGGTGCCGTCCGCCAGAGTCAGGGTCAAACTGCTTCCGGCAGCAGCATCCTTGACCTGAAGACCGAAAACGGCATCGTTGCCTTCGGGAACAGCAATATCTCCGCTGCCGCTCTGAGGGCTGTTGGGGTCGAAGCTGCTGATGCTCGGCTCGTCATCGTCGATGATCGTCGCCGTGGCCGTGGCGGTCTGCCCCGTGTCAAGCTGGCCGATCAAACTGAAGGTTTCGTTCGGCTCATCGAAGCTGTCATTGACCGTGTCGGTCCTGACCAGCAGGGTGGTATCCCCTTCGCCAAGGCTGATCGGACCGCTGACGTTGGCCCAGCTACTGCCGCCATCGGTGCTGTATTCGTAGGTGTTTTGGTTGTAGTCGGCCCCCAGGGCGGTGCCGTCGGCCAGAGTCAGCGTCAAACTGCTGCCGGCAGCAGCCCCCTCGACCTGCAGCCCGAAGACAGCGTCGCTACCTTCCGGAATGCTGAGGTCACCACTGCCAGAGGTCGGGTCAGCAGGATCAAAAGCGTTGAGAGCCGGTTCGTCGTCATCAAGGATAGTGGCGATGGCGGTCACAGTCTGTCCGGTCCCTAGTTGGCCGGTCAGGCTGAAGGTTTCGTTCGGCTCATCGAAGCTGTCATCGACCGTATCCGTTTTGACCAGCAGACTGGTGCTGCCTTCAGCGAGGCTGATCGGCCCGGCGACATCGTTCCAGGTGGCGCCGCCATCGGTACTGTACTGAAAGGTATTTTCGTTGTAGTCAGCATCCAGAGCGGTCCCATCCGCCAGCGCCAGGGTCAGGGTATTGCCCGCCGCGGTGCCCTCAACCTGCAGGCCGAAGATCGCCTCCGAGCCTTCGGGAACACTGATATCACCGCTGCTTGAGTCCGGGTTGCTCGGGTCAAAGCCGGTGATTGTCGGCTCATCATTATCGATGATGGTCGCAGTGCTGCTTGCCGAATAGTCGACGCCACTGCTGGTCAGAGTTGCGTTGAGATCAAAGGTCTCGTCTGGCTCATCGATCTGATCATCGTTTGTAGCGGTCCGCACATAAAGGGTGCTGTCGCCGCCAGCAAGTGAGATTTCACCGCTATAGGCAAGCCAGGTGCTACCATCTGTGCTGTACTCGAAAGCTGGCGCATAATCGCTCTCAGCGGTTGCGCTGCCCGGCAGCAACTCAAGACTCAGACTGCTGTTCTCCGCCGCGCTGGAGATCGCGACGCTGAATGCTGCTGTTGTCCCTTCCGGGACGGTCACCCCAGTGGTATCCAGATCAGCGGGATCGGCGGTCACTACACCAATGCTCGGATCGTCATTATCAATAATGGTCGCGGTGGCCGTGGTCGCATAACTGCTGCCATTACTCTCCAGGGACGCCGTCAGGCTGAAGGTTTCATTCGGCTCCTCAACACTGTCGTCGACGGTGTCGGTCTTGACCAGCAGCTCGGTGTCACCCTCATTAAGCCTGATCGGTCCGCCGACATCGACCCAGGTGATGCCACCATCGGTGCTGTACTGGAAGATGGCTTCGTTGTAATCAGCATCCAGGGCGGAGCCATCCGCCAGGGTCAGGCTCAAGAGGCTATCAGCAGCCGCATCGACCACCTGAATGCCGAAGACCGCCTCAGCCCCTTCAGGCAGCTCGATAGCACCGCTGCCGCTGCCGGGATTACTCGGGTCAAAGCTGGTGATGCTTGGCTCATCGTCATCGATGATGGTAGCCGACGCGGTCGCAGCGTAAGCGACCCCGGCGCTGGTCAAGGTTGCGCTGAGACTGAAGGTTTCATTCGGCTCGTCGACGCTGTCATTGACGGTATCGGTCTTGACCAGAACGGTGGAATCACCTGCCGGCAAGTCGATCGGTCCGACCACATCGATCCAGGTTGCACCGCCATCAGTACTGTATTGATAGAGCCCCTCATTGTAGTCGGTATCAACAGCAGTGCCATCATTCAACGCCAGACTGAGCCTGCTGTCGGCGGCGACGTCGGAAAGCTGAAGGCCAAAGACCGCGTCAGTCCCTTCAGGAACGGCCAAGTCGCCGGTACCACTATCGGGAGCACTTGGATCGAAACTGGTTATCGTCGGCACATCATTATCGATGATAATGGCCGTGGCGGTCGCCGATGGACCGGAGCTTAACTGAGCTGTCAGCTGAAAGGTCTCGTTGAATTCATCAAGGGGATCATCGACCGTGTCGGTTTTTACCAGCAGGGTTGAATCACCGCGCGGCAAAGAGATCGGACCGACCAGATCGGCCCAGGTCGTGCCCCCGTCGGTGCTGTACTGGAAACTGATCTGGTTATAATCTGCGGCAACGGCAGTACCGTCGCTCAGACGCAAAGTCAAATTTGTACCGGCGGCCGCGCCATTGATCTGAATACCGAAAACAGCATCTGTACCTTCCGGGATGCTGATGTCGCCGCTGCCGCTGCCGGGGTTATTGGGGTCGAACATAGCGATCGGCAGAACCTGCGGGCCATCAAAATCGCGGAGCAGTTCAGCGGACTGCTCTGGAAAGGCCTCGGCATCCAGCACCCCCAACCGGTCGATGCCATCCACCAGGTTGCCTAAATCGTCTCGATATTCACCGGAACCGCCGGAGCGATTCGGGCCACCTGCCGTCTCAATGTCGTCAAACAAGAGAGAATGCAGCTCCAGGGTGTCGATCACCACCCGCCCATCCGGCATGGCCAGCCCTGGGGGATCCTCGCCTTGAATCTGAACAAGGTAATCTTTAAGAACAATGCTACCGCCGTTTTCGAACTCCAGAACCAGGTCATCACCGGCAACAGCTGCGCTTGCCTGCTGAATCGGAAAAGACAGATAAACCAGATCACCTTTTCCCGTGGTCAGTTCGATCTGCTGCCCGGCAGCGGGAGCCGCGAGGTGCTTGAAGCCCATTGCTTCGCCAGCAAGCGCCCTGCCTTGTTCTGGACTTTGTGGGAGTTCAGATCTCGGAACGGAAACATCTTCTTGGTTTGCCATGACTTTCCCTCTCAGCACTTACGCGGATGACAATACCTGGAAAAACCAGGAAAGGTATTGTCAACGATGAATCACACTTAGCATTTAGGCAGGAAGTTAGCATTTACGCTAGCAGAAAAACGTAAAAATAAAAGGCCAAACGACCAATTCCCTTAATCTGACAAGATCAGGTTCCTGTAAGAAGAAAAACAAGGTAACTTTGAGTTACGCATTACAGGGAATATATTACCAGTCTCGTCTTATAATAAAGTAAAATTCAAGACATTCCCTGGTCAAGCCTTTTAACCTAGTCCTGCTATCTATGCCAGATTATCTTAATTTTTCAGTGGTATAACGAGACAATCTTCGCTACAATTGGGATCCCCTAATAAAAACTGTCATGCTATTGCCTCTTGAGCAATAGCTGAGCCGGAATCAAAATGTCAGGAAACCACGACCAGCAGCCAGACCAGCACAGCTTTGAGGCCCAGTCAGAAAAATCGGTTCGCCTAGATGCGCCTCCGCATGCGGTCGACTTCTTCCCCCCGCTGCTGACCTGCCTGGCACAGGTGTTCAGCCTGCTGGGCAAGCCCGTCTCGACAGAAACACTCAAGGCCGGGCTGCCGCATGACAGCGGCCCGATCAGCCCGACCGCCTGTATTCGCAGTGCCGAACAGGCCGGGATGAGCGCCAAGATCGTTCATCGTCCTGCAATCAAAAAGATTTCCCAACTGACCCTGCCCTGCATCCTGCTGCTGGAAGATCAGAACGCCTGCGTTCTGCAGCGCATCGACGGTGAAAAGGCGCTGGTCAGCTTTCCCGAATCGGGTGAATCGGGCAAGGAGATTGCCCTTGCTGAGGTTCAGAAGAACTACAGTGGCTACGCGATCTTTGTCCAGCTGCAAGGACGCCTTGATCCGCGGGCCAGCGATCTGCAGCTGCTCGATACGAAGAAGTGGTTCTGGGGGACGATTTTCAAATTCTGGCCGATTTACCGGCATGTCCTGCTGGCCAGCCTGATGGTCAATGTGCTGGCGGTCGCCAGCCCGCTGTTCGTGATGAATGTTTACGACCGGGTGGTTCCAAACAATGCCATCGATACCCTCTGGGTGCTGGCGACCGGCGTTTCGCTGGCCTTTTTCTTTGATTTTATTCTGCGCAACCTGCGCGGCTACTTTGTCGATGTCGCCGGGCGCAACGCCGACAGCATCATCGCCAGCAAGCTGATGCAGCAGCTGATGGGGATCCGTCTTGACCACAAACCCGAATCAACCGGCTCGCTGGCCAACAACCTGCGTGAATTTGAAACCTTGCGCGAATTTTTCAGCTCCACCACCCTGCTGGCCATCGTCGATCTGCCCTTTATCGCCATCTTCATCGGCATCATCGCCTATATCGCCGGGCCCTTGGCGATGATACCGGCGATCGCCGTGCCGATTGTGGTGCTGGTCGGCTTGGCGATCCAGATTCCCTTCCAGAAAGTAGTCGAAGCCAGCTACAAAGAAGCGACCCAGAAAAATGCCCTGCTGGTCGAGATCATCAGTGGCTTGGAGGCGATCAAAACCTCTCTCGCCGATGGCCAGATGCAGAAACGTTGGGAGCAGGTGGTCGGCATGAGCGCCCGCTCCTCGGCCCGGGCCCGCGCCCTGGCCACCTTCTCCCTGTCCTTCTCCCAATTGTCGGCACAGATGGTGACCGTCGGTATCATCGTCTGGGGCGTCTACCTGATCGGCGCCGGGGAACTCACCATGGGCGGGCTGATCGCCTGCAGTATCCTGGTCGGTCGGGCTATGGCTCCGCTGGGCGCGATTGCCGCGATGCTCACCCGCCTGCAGCAATCACGCATGGCGATGAAATCACTTGATCTGCTGATGAAGATCCCCAATGAAAGAAATCCCGAACAGGACTACATGCGTCATCAGCAGCTGCCGAGCAGCATCCAGTTCGAAGACGTCAGCTTTCAATACCCGGCTGCGGAAAATCTTTCGCTGCACACGATCAACCTGCAGATTTCCCCCGGCGAAAAGGTCGGTATCATCGGCCGGGTGGGCAGCGGCAAAAGCACCCTCAGCCGTCTGATCCTCGGCCTCTACGAGCCGCAGCAAGGCAAGGTCAAAGTCGGCGGAGTCGATATCCGCCAGCTGGACATTGCTGATCTGCGGCGCAAAATTGGCTATGTCGCCCAGGACGGCTTCCTCTTTTACGGCAGCGTCCGGGACAACATCGCCCTAGGCCAGCCCTTTGCCGACGATCGCTCAATTTTCCGCGCCGCGACCACCTCCGGAGCGGCCGACTTCATCCGCACCCACCCGGCCGGGTTCGGTATGCAGGTCGGTGAACGCGGGCAGCAGCTCTCCGGTGGCCAACGCCAGTCGGTCGCCATCGCCCGCACGCTGCTGCAGGATCCCGACATTCTGGTCTTCGACGAGCCGACCAATTCGATGGACAATGCCACCGAAGCGGTGTTCCGCCAGCGGCTCAAAGAAGATGCTAAAGACAAGACCCTGATCATGATCACCCACCGCCACAGCATGCTTGACCTGATCGACCGACTGATCATTCTCGATAATGGCCGGATTATCGCCGACGGTCCCAAGCAGCAGGTGCTTGAAGCGCTGAAGAATCAGCAGGTGCAGAGTCAGCAACCAGTGCGCGGAGCCGTCAAATGAGCCGCCTGCTCTCTTTTCTTTTCGGTTGGCTGACGCCCTCGGCCAAGCATACTGTCGATGAAGACGATATCCACTTCATGAGCGCTGGGGATGCGGCGATTTACCGAACCGGGCATCGCTTCGCCTACCTGATGTCCCTGGCCACCTGCCTGCTCATCGTCAGCTTTATTGTTTGGGCGCAGCAGGCGGTGCTGGATGAAGTGACCCGCGGTATGGGGCAGGTGATTCCTTCACAGCGTGTCCAGGTGATCCAGAACCTCGAAGGTGGCATTTTAGAAGAGGTGCTGGTTCAGGAAAACCAGATCGTCGATAAGAATGATATCCTGGTCCGGATCAGCAATACGGCAGCCGCCAGCCAGTACCGTGACACCGCCAGCCAGGCCCTCGAGCAGGAGGCGGCGATTGCCCGGCTGACCGCTGAGACGACCGGAAAGAAACCGGTTTTCCCGGAAAGCCTGAATGACAGTCCACTGATTCTGCAGGCACAAAAGGACATCTACCGGGCCCGCCAGCAACAGTTGCGTTCTGAGCTGAATATCATCGAATCCCAGTATGAGCAGCGCCGCCAGGAGGTCGCTGAAAAGGAGGGCCGCCTCAGCCAGCTGGAGCAGAGCCTGCTTTTGGCTCAGCAGCAGCTGAACATCGCCAAACCACTGCGCGACCAGGGGCTGTATCCCGAGGTCGACTACCTGAAGCTGGAACGCGACCTGGTCACCCTGCGCGGCGACATCAATGCCTTAAAGCTGGGGATTCCGCGCGCCAAGAACGCGGCCGAAGAAGCCAGGCGACGCAGCAAACAGCGCAAAGCAGAATTTCATGCCGCAGCACTCGATGAATTGAACCGCCGGCGGATAGAACTAAAGTCGTTGCGCGAGGCGATTTCCGCCGGACAAGACCGGGTCACGCGGACCGACGTCCGCTCACCGGTGCGGGGAACAATCAAACAGCTCAACATCAATACCATTGGCGGCGTCATTCAGCCCGGTCAGTCGATCCTCGAGGTCGTCCCGCTGGATGACACCCTGCTCATCGAGGCGCGCATCCGACCGGCGGATATTGCCTTTCTGCATCCGGGGCAGGCGGCGATGATTAAAATCACCGCCTATGATTTCTCCATCTATGGCGGCCTTGAGGGCGTGGTCGAGCAGATCAGCGCCGACACGATCCTCGACGATAATGGCGAGAGCCACTACAAGGTGAAGCTGCGGACCAAAGCCAGCAGCCTCTCTTACCGGGGCGCAGAGCTGCCGATCATCCCCGGCATGACGGCCAGTGTCGATATCCTCACCGGCGAAAAAACCGTATTGGACTACCTGCTTAAGCCGATTCTCAAAGCCAAGCAGAATGCCCTGCGGGAGCGTTGATGGTCGGGATCTTCAAGCATGGCCGACAGCGTTTTTGGGGCCTTGCCATCGCTGTGCTTCTGCTGCTCTGGCCTGGCAGCGGTTTCTCCGCCAAGCCTGGCGTGACTAAAGTACAAGCAGAGCAAAAGCTGGAGCTGTTCGGCAGCATGGAATTTCGTGGTTCGCTGCGTGCCCTGACCAAATGGACCGATATCATTGAACGGGCCAAGCAACAGACCGAAAAACTGGCCAGCTGTGACGATCAGCAGGCCAGTTGTGCAGCCATCGCCCGCAGCTGGCAGCAGATGTTGAACGAGGCGAAGACCCTGGAACCCCGGCAGCAGCTTGACTGGGTCAACCTCTTTTTCAATCGCTGGCCATACCGACTGGACATGGAAGTTTACGGCGTCACCGAATACTGGGCAACACCTGAAGAGTTCATGCGCTACTCAGGGGATTGCGAGGATTACAGCATCACCAAATATTTCGCTCTGCGACAGCTCGGGTTTCCCAGCGAAGGGCTGAGAATCGTTGTCATCAGAGACCGGATCCGGAATATCGGTCATGCCGTCCTGGCGGCCTATCTGCAAAATGATGCCTTTATTCTGGACAATATGTCGAATCTGGTGCTCAGTCACCAGCGCTACCTACATTATTCACCGTACTATTCGGTCAACGAAAAGTTCCGCTGGGCTCATGGTCAACTGGCCAGCCCGGCGCAAAAGTTACCGCAACACTAAAGGGGCAAGGCATGCAGGAACAATCGACCTCACCGCAGGTTTTCTCGGGCCAGCCACAGACGCCAGACGGCAGCGCCAGCAGTCAGGCGCGTTGGGGGCTCAGCATCGGCATCATTTCCATGCTGCTGGTGACAGTCTGTGCGGCGTTGCTGGTGCATTGGAGTCTGCAACGCAAAACAGAGGATCTTCAAGAGGCGTTGGAAAAGCGCCTGGAACTGCAGGCCGTTGGCCGCAGCGAGGTCATTTCGACCTGGCTGGCGGGTCAAGTCACCCAGGCGAACCGGGTCACCCAGTCAGAGCTGTTTAGGCTCTATGCCGCTGAAATCGATCTCATCGAAGAGGATTTGTCTTTACTGCTGACCGCACCCTTGACCCCGGACAATCCGAAAATCGGCCCTGAATTGCAGCAGCTAGCGGCGCAACTGCCGATGATGCAAAACTTACTGGATGAGTTCACCCGCTACGCAGGTTTCATCTCCGGTCGGGTGATCAACCGCTCCGGGCAATCCTTTATCGCCACCGATGCCAGCACCGCGCCCATTGAGCCAGCTCAGCTGCAGCTGGTTGAACAGACCCTGCAGAAGAAACAGCCTCAGTTTTCCAGTCTCAGCCCTTCCAGCAACGGGTTGATCCTGCAGGTCTTCCTGCCGATTTTTCCGCCTCTGGCCGAACGTGAACAGGCCGATCCGGTCGCGGTATTACAATTGAACAAACGGGTTTCGGGAAAAATAAATGAGCTGCTGGTCGCCTCTCCCCTCTCGGACAAGGGCGAGAGGATCCGCCTGCTGCAAAAATCGGCCCGGGGTTTTGAAGAGTTGACCCCCTGGCTGCCGGGAGAGTTGAGCAGAATCAATCAAGCTCTGATCCTGGATGAGCGTGCCCAGCTGGCCTATGCTGAGCGAAGTGAAATCAATGGCCAGAAAACCGTTTTTTCCCTGGGCAGGAAAGTCCCAGAACTGAACTGGTGGGTGCTGGTCGAAGCGGAGAAAAAGTCCGCTCTGGCGCCATTGAAAAATTTCCGCCGGGTGGCCATCAGCATCGCCGGCCTGGTGGTGCTGCTGCTGGGGATCACCCTGGGCGCCTTCTGGTGGCGGATGATCGGTGTGGAGAACCATCAGCAGGCGATCCGGTTTCGCGAACTTGCCGAAAAAATCGAAGCTCAGCACAAGCTGCTGGAGGGGATCAACAATAATTTAACTGAATATATCGGTCTCAAAGATAACCGGGGACTTTATCAGTACGCCAACCCGGCCTTTGCCAAAGCGATTGGCCGCCAGCCGGAAGAGATCATCGGCCTGGATGATGTGGCCCTGTTCGGATACGATACGGCCAAGCGGCTTGAGGCCTTTGATAACCTGGTCATCGAAAATCATCAGCCGACCAGCCACCGCGAACAGATCTACCTGCAATCGAAGCGGCACCATCTGCGAATTTCCAAGGTTCCCTATATCGACCAGCAAGGCAAGCTCAAAGGGATCATCTCCCTTTACCGCGACATCACCGATCTGGTCGACGAGCAGGAGCGGAACCAGCGGGTGGTTAATCAGGCGATCGAGGCACTGGCAAAGACCATCGAGCTCAAGGACGCTTACCTGGCCGGCCACTCCCGCCTGATGAGCGGCTTAGCCAAACTGTTGGCGAAGAACCTTCGCGCCCCGGATGAGGTGATTGCCACGGTCGAGACAGCCGCCTATCTGTCCCAGATCGGCAAAATGTTTATCGATCCGCAGCTGCTGAATAAACCGACCACCCTGAGCAAGGAAGAAAAAGAGCAGGTTGAAAAGCATGTTCAGCATGCAGCGAATGTTCTGCGCGAAATCGACTTTGAACTTCCGATCTACCGGGCGGTCTATCAAATGAACGAACATCTCGACGGCAGTGGCTACCCCGAAGGCCTGCAGGGGGATGAAATTGATCTGCCGGCACGAATCCTCGCAGTGAGCAACGGCTTCTGCGCCATGCTCAGGCCGCGTTCTTATCGACCTGCCAGAAGTAAGGAAGAAATTCTGGAAATCTTCAGCCAGAATGCGCCCTGGTACGACCCAGAGGTTGTCGAAACATTAAAATTCGTCGTCCAATCGCATGAAGCAGAAAAACTGCTGAATTAAATTAGTGCCCATCCGGAAAGTCCGGATGGCACAAAGTGCGTTTCTGATTTGGAAACTAGCAATTTTTTGCCAGATCAAGGAAATCAAACATTTGCGCGGAGGCGTAGTGCTTTACGCCGCACAAGCGAATGTGCTGATTGACGCCGAGCTGGTGAAAAAGGGCAGTTTCCAGACAGAAACTAATTACCGGCAGGAAACAAAATCAAAGGCCGGAACCCCAGGGGTTTCCGGCCTTTTTAATTCTTTACTTTGCAACTGAGTCCGCAGCTCAGTCGACTTTAGTAAACGCCTGCGGCTTGGCTCCACAGACCACGCAGGGACCTTCGGGAGCGCCCTCCAGGGTGTTGCCACAGACCTCACAGACATAGTAATCAACCACCTTGTTTTTTCCCAGGTTATTCAAGGCATCCTGATAGAGGTCAGCATGGACCTTTTCCACTGCGTTGGCAAATTTAAAGCTGCGCAGGGCATCTGAGAAACCTTCGGCTTCGGCTTCTTCGATCATCTTGGGATACATTTCGGTAAATTCGTGGGTTTCTCCGCCGACCGCCTCTTTGAGATTTTCCGAGGTGTCCTTAATCCCCCCAAGGGCGCGCAGGTGCGCGTGGGCATGAACCGTTTCGGCTGCCGCTGCGGCGCGGAAGAGCTTGGCGATCTGATGCAGGCCTTCCTGCTCCGCTTTGCTGGCAAAGGCCAGGTAAGTCCTGTTGGCTTGAGACTCTCCGGCAAAGGCTTCCTGCAGATTCTTTTCGGTTTTGCTCCCAGCAACGTCTGACATGATAAGTTCCTCCTGCAAAAAATTCGAGTTTCCACGAGATGGCACGACCAAGGCAACTGTAGAAGTTTAGCCAGTGATACCTATCTGTCAAATGGGGCAACCGCTCCGCAGCTAAAAACGGCTGACCAGAGGCCCGTTGGGGGGCACTTCCGCTCGGCGCAACTGCTCCTGAAAATCGCACCTGGCAATTTCCTGCGCGCCCATGCTCAAAAGGTGGTCGGTTGTCTGCTGGCAATCGAGCAGCACAAACCCTTTCTCTTCCAGAGTCCGCACCAGATGCACCAGAGCGACCTTAGAGGCATTGGTGGAGCGGCTGAACATCGACTCTCCAAAAAAACAGCGTCCCAGACAGACACCATAAATCCCTCCGACCAATTCGTCTTCCTGCCAGCATTCAACGGAGTGAGCAAAACCGAGCCGATGCAGTTCAAGGTAGGCATGCTGCATCTCAGGCGTGATCCAGGTGCCGCTGCCATCACGGGCAGCGCGCAGTCGCCGGCACCAGTAAACCACAGCGGCAAAATTTTCGTTTACCGACAGGCGAAAGGGTTGCTTGCGCATGAAGCGCTTCAGGGAACGGGAGATATGCAGTTGGGCGGGATAGAGCACACAGCGCGGATCGGGCGACCACCAGAGGATCGGTTCTCCAGGATTATACCAGGGGAAGATACCGAGGCTATAGGCGAGCAGCAGACGATTGACCGACAGGTCACCACCGACCGCCAGCAGACCATAGTCTTCAGCCGCTTCGGTCGGCGGAAACCAGAGCTCATCGTCCAGCTGGTAACAGGGCATCGGCGAGAGATCAGCTGAAACGGAAGGTCAGCTTTCCGCCCTTGCAGCCGACCTTCACCTGCCCCCCTTTGCGCAGTTCACCGAAAAGAATTTTCTCCGCCAGCGGATCACTCAGCTCCGCCTGAATCAGGCGACCGAGGGGCCGGGCGCCGAACAGCGGATCATAGCCGCGTTTGGCCAGTTCCTTGCGCGCCGCTGCAGAGAGTTGAATCTGCACCTCCCGCTCTGCCAGCTGGGTCGAGAGTTCAGCGATGAATTTATCGACCACCTGAAGCATGACCTGCTCATCCAGGGACGCAAAATGAATCGTCGCATCGAGGCGGTTGCGAAATTCCGGCGAAAAGGCTTTTTCCACAGCATTTTTCGGCGCTGCGGCAGTCCGGCTGCCAAAGCCGATGGGGACCACATTCATATCCCGACCACCGACATTGCTGGTCATGATCAAAATGATGTTGCGAAAATCAGCTTCCTTGCCGTTGTTATCGGTCAGGGTACCGTGGTCCATCACCTGCAGCAAAATATTAAACAGGTCAGGGTGGGCCTTTTCGATCTCATCGAGAAGCAGCACCGCATAGGGGTTCTTGCTGATCTCTTCCGTCAGCAGCCCCCCCTGATCAAAACCGACATAGCCGGGGGGCGCTCCGATCAGCCGGGCGACCGAATGCTTCTCCATGTACTCGCTCATGTCGAAACGCAGGAACTTGACTCCCATCTGCATCGCCAACTGCCGGGCCACTTCAGTTTTTCCGACTCCGGTCGGACCGGTAAAGAGCATGGAACCGACCGGCTTATCAGGGTGGCCAAGACCAGCCCGGGAGCGATGGATCGATTTGACAAGCCCTTCGATGGCCGGATCCTGGCCAAAAACCACCCGCTTCAGATCCCGCTCGAGATGGCGCAACCGCTGCCGATCGCTGCCAGAGACGGTGCGGATCGGCACCCGGGCCATGCGTGCCACCACCCGCTCGATTTCGTCAATGCCGATCGCTTTTTTCAGCAGGCCATCCAAGCGTTGCTGCGCACCGGCTTCATCAATTACATCGATGGCTTTGTCAGGCAGTTGCCGCTGCGGCAGATGCTTGACCGCCAACTGCACCGCGGATTCCAGGGCCGCTTCAGCATAGCGGACCTGATGGTGCTGCTCATAGCGCGAGACCAGGCCTTTGAGAATCTCCAGAGTTTCTTCGTCGCTCGGTTCCTGCAGATCGATCTTTTGGAAACGGCGCGACAAGGCTCGATCCTTGTCGAACAGATTGCGATATTCTTCGTAGGTGGTCGAGCCGATGCAACGCAGCTCCCCCGCTCCGAGAGCCGGTTTAAGGATATTGGAGGCATCCAGAGAACCGCCGCTGGTCGCGCCGGCACCAACGATGGTGTGAATTTCATCTATGAACAGGATTGAATGCTCGCGCTTCTGCAGTTCGGTCACCACCGCTTTAAGTCGCTCTTCAAAATCACCGCGAAATTTGGTTCCAGCCAGCAGGGCCCCCATATCGAGGGTGAAAATCTCACTTTTTTTGAGGATTTCCGGTACCGACCCTTCGGCAACCCGCAGCGCCAGACCTTCTGCCATGGCGGTTTTCCCGACCCCCGGCTCACCAACAAAGATCGGATTATTTTTCCGTCGCCGACAGAGCACCAGGATTGTCCGCTCCATTTCCAGATCGCGGCCGATCAGCGGATCAATCTTACCAGCCTTGGCCCGCTCAATCAGGTCGATGGTAAAGGATTTCAGCGGATCATTCTGCTGCGGTTTGGGCTTGCTGCGCTCCCCCTGACCAGGTTCTGGCTGAGGTCGTTCTTCCGGTTCTTCGCTGGCGTTACCGACCGATTGGCCATGGGAAATATAATCGAGCAGATCGACCCGCTCGATCCCCTGACTCTGCAGAAAGAAGCAGGCGTGGGAGTTTTCCTCTTCCAGGATCGCCGCAAGCAGATCGCCAACGCCGACCTCACTCTGATTCGAGGCCTGCATGTGCAGCACTGTGCGCTGCAGCATCCGCTGCAGGGCCAGAGTCTGGCGCGGCACCTCTTCATCATTCACGCCTTCCGGCAGATGCTCGAGGTGCATGTCGAAAAAGTTTTCCAGCAGCTGCTTGAGCCCTTCGATATCGCCGCCGCAAGCGCTGATAATCTGCTGCCCAACCCCCTCGAACAAGAGCGCATAAAGCACATGTTCAGTCGTCAGATATTCGTGCCGGCGGCGCTGCGCTTCACGAACTGCCAAGGTAAACGCGATTTGTACATCCTGATTAAACATCTCAGCCACCGTTCCTTAAGCCTCCTCCAGCGAACAACGCAATGGAAAGCCGGACTTCCGAGCCCGCAGGCGTACCTGATCGGCCTTGGTTTCAGCGATTGCATAAGGGAAGGTACCACAATGGCCAACCCCTTGAAAATGAATGGTCAACATGATCTTTTCGGCCTCAGTCGCCGACTTGCGGAAAACATCCCGCAGCACCTCGATGACGAATTCCATCGTGGTATAATCGTCGTTGTGCATCATGACCTTGAACAGCGGCGGAGTGGCCACCTGCCCTTGGGTCTTCTGCTTGATCTGGGTTCTGTTACCAGTGTCACTTGCCATATGTTAAGTTTACCTTAGCCTGGATTATTTTTTCCGCTCATCCTAGCACATTTTAATTCAGAACCGAAGCCTGCCAGAGTGAAGAAATGATGAGACCCGAGAAAGAACGCCGGCAAGGCCCGGATTTCCTTCTGCGGCTGCTGACCTGGTTGAACGCCACCGCAGCAATCGGCCTCTTCGCAGCTATCTGTATCGCAGCGGTCGCCAAACCGGAAGTGGAAACTTTTTTCGATCGCTTTTACCGGGTGAACATTTATCGCCGCCAGCACTGGGACATGGCGCTGGTCGACTACATTGCCATGCTGCTGATCTTCAGCACCCTGGCCAGTGCCATCGGAGTGCTGATCAACACCCGGCGCCGGCGCCGCAAGGGAGACTATATTCGCAGCACGCTGGTCCTTTGCCTGCTCTTTTCGGTAGCCGGTCTCGGCCTTTATTTCAGCTACTCCTGAAATCGCCCGGCAGCCCTCAGGAGTAGATTTCCTGCCAACCAAGCTGGCGCCCAGCCAGCAGATCGCCCTCGGCCACTGAATTCTTCAGCAGATAGCGCACCAGCCCGCTCAACGGCCAACTGCGACCATCCAATCCAGCCTTTTCCAGGCCCCGGCCGATTCCGGCAAATAGCGTCTCATAGAGTTGCTGCTGAAAGAGATGCATCAGAACCGCACTCTCCATGCCAAAAACCTGATCGACCAATGCCTGACGGCAGCTGTCCGCGTCGGTCGAGGAGATACTGCGGCAAAGCAGTGGCCGCACCGGATAGATCTGGCAGGAGCCCTGTTCATCGAGGAAAGCGCAACTGCGCCGCAAAAACATCCGCTCCTCATCATCAAGGCCGCGAACAGCTCGCCAAAGCTCTTCCAGCTTGTCCCCTATCTGCTGGCGGCTGGCCTTTTTGAGCCCACCCAGATAACGGACAATCGCCAGCCCCTCGGGGAACAGGATGGCGACATTCACGATGCAGCAACTCCCGCAGCCGGGCCCGCAATCGATCAGCTGACGATTATTTTCCGGTTGACCCTGCAGAAAAGTCTCCGCATCTGCTGCGACGCGCTGAATCTCATTTAACAGCCGATCGGCAGCAGCTTTTCTGCGGCAGAGCTCCTCAACCATTCCAGCAGTTAACTGCTGACAAAGATCAAAATTAAAATTATTCATCAGCCCCTCCGTAGAAAACTCTAAAAATTGCCGTATTTGTAATTCTATTCTAGCGGATCAAAAGGATCTGGCAATCCTGCTCTTGTCCAGGCTCAGCCGCTCTGCTATCGTGGCCTCCTTTCAGGCCAACCGCATAAAATCACGTTTAAAAGGACCAGCCCAGTGATACTAGCCAATGAAACCTGGATTCTGCTTGCCTGTGCCCTCGGGCTCGGCCTGCTTTGCGGCTGGCTGATCGGCCGTCTGCAGGTCTGTCGCCCCCTGCAGCAGCAGGTCCTGAAAGACCGGACAGAGCGCGAGCAACTTTTACAGCAGATCGCTGCCCTGTCGACCCAGTTGAACACAGAGCGGAGCGCCACGGCAGAAAAGCTCATGCTGCTGGAAGAGAACCGTCAACAGAGTGAGCAAGCCTTTCGCGCCCTTTCCGCCGAGGCGTTGGCGGCGAATAATCAGAGCTTTCTGGATTTGGCCAAAACAACCCTGGAGCGCTATCAGCAGCAGGCCAAAGGTGATCTTGAAAATCGCCAGCAGGCGATCGATCAACTGGTCAAGCCCCTCGAAGCTTCACTAAAAGAGGTGGATGGCAAAATTCAACAATTGGAACAGGCCCGTAGCGGTGCCTACGCCCGCCTCGATGAGCAGCTCAAAGCGCTGCTGACCAGCCAGACCAGCCTGGAAAAAGAGACCGGCAACCTGGTCCGCGCTTTGCGCACGCCGGCGGTGCGCGGCCGCTGGGGAGAGATCCAGCTGCGCAAGGTTGTTGAGCTGGCCGGCATGCTGAACTACTGCGATTTTGTTGAGCAGGAAACCGCCGACAGCGGTCGCTTGCGCCCCGACATGCTGGTCAAGCTGCCGAATGGCCGCAATATTGTCGTCGATTCAAAAGCGCCACTGCAGGCCTACCTGGAGTCGCTGGAAGCCACCGAGGGGAAAGAGCGCAAAGCCTGCCTGGCCCGCCATGCCCGGCAGATCCGCGATCACCTGCAGAAACTTTCCGCGAAGAATTATTGGGAGCAGTTTCAACCGACCCCGGAATTCGTCGTGCTGTTTCTCCCGGGCGAAACCTTCTTTTCCGCCGCTCTGGCGGAAGATCCCGGCCTGATTGAAGCCGGCGTTGATCGCAAGGTCCTGCTGGCCACCCCAACCACCCTGATCGCCCTGCTGCGTTCGGTGGCCTATGGCTGGCGCCAGGAACAGTTGACGGAGAACGCTGCAGCGATCAGTCAACTCGGCCGGGAGCTATACGATCGCCTGGCCACCCTCGGCCAGCATTTCACCCTCATGGGCAAGGGCCTGGAGCGCGCCGTCGACAGCTACAACAATGGCATGGCCTCCCTGGACAGCCGGGTTTTGGTGACCGCCCGCAAGTTCAAAGAGCTGGGCGCGGAGAGCAGCAAAGAGTTGCCCTCCATCGAGAAGATCGATAAAGCTCCACGGCCAGCCTCCCTGCCGGAATAATTTTTTGCTCAGCGGGCGTAAATCGAGCCCTCGTCTGTTGAAACAACTATGCTAAACTGTGCAATCTAATGAACCCAACGCTTGATGATTGGAGGAAACCATGAAGATCCGCTGGCTAATTTCATTGCTGTTTGTCAGCCTGGTATTGAACAGTTGCGGCTACAACACCATCCAGCAGAACGAAGAAGCGGTGTTTGCCGCCTGGGCCGATGTTGAAGCCACCTATCAGCGCCGCGCCGACCTGATCCCCAACCTGGTGGAAACTGTCAAAGCTTACGCTGCTCACGAGAAGGAGACCTTGACCGAGGTGACCAACGCCCGCGCCAAGGTCGGTCAAATGAATCTTTCTGCCGAACAGCTGAACAACCCCGCTCTGCTCGAACAATTCCAGCAAGCGCAGGGACAGCTGAGCAGCGCTCTGTCCCGACTGATGGTGGTGGTCGAGCGCTATCCCGACCTGAAGGCCAATCAGAACTTCCTTGACCTGCAGCACCAGCTCGAAGGGACCGAAAACCGCATCAACGTTGCCCGGCAGCGCTACAACAAAGCCGTACAGACCTTCAACAGTTCGATCCGCACCTTTCCCAACAACCTGACCAACAAATTCTTACTGCAGTTGGAGCGCAAAGAGCCATTCAAAGCCGACCCAGGCGCAGCCCAGGCACCCAAGGTTCAATTTTGATGCGATTTTTGGTTAGTTTTTTTCTGCTGTTTATTTTCGCCGGAGGGGTCCTTGCCCTGGAGGTTCCTCCAGCAACCGGCTATGTCAATGACCGGGCCGGCTTGCTCACGGAAACCACAGAGTTGAAACTGGAACAGTTTCTGCGCGAGTTCGAACAGAGCGATTCAACCCAGATCGTCGTTTTGACCACCCCCAGCCTGGATGGTGAAGTTCTGGAAGAGTACGCGCTGGAGGTGCTGACCACCTGGGGAGTCGGCCAGAAGAGCAAGGACAATGGCGCCCTGCTGCTGTTGGCCAAGCAGGAACGCGAAATCCGCATCGAGGTCGGCTACGGACTGGAAGGACGCCTGACCGATCTGCTGGCCGGCCGCATTATCGACAATGAAATCAGTCCGCGGTTGAAACAGGGCGACTTCGATGGCGGCGTCATCGCCGGGGTGCTGGCGATGGCCGAAGCAGTGCGTGGTGAGTACCAGGGGACCGGGCGCAGCGGCAAGAAGAAGCAACGCACCAGCCCGTTTGGCTTCATCATCATGTTCTTCTTCTTTGCTCCGCTCCTTGCCCGACTGAGCGGCCGCCGGGGGCACCGTTCCCGGCGCCGAGGCACCTACATCGGCGGTCCACCCTTCGGTGGTGGTTTCGGTGGCGGCGGCTTCGGCGGAGGAGGATTCTCCGGCGGTGGTGGCGGCGGTGGCGGTGGCGGCGCCTCTGGCGGTTGGTAAGGATTTTCAGGAACAGAAATTGGGGACCTAATGAAATCAGCGAGTGAGTTCTTCAGCAAAGAAGAGCAACAGAGAATCGAAGCGGCCGTCAAGGCCGCCGAAGGCACCACCAGCAGCGAAATTGTGCCGATGGTGGTCGACAGTTCCTACGACTATCCCCGGGCTGAACTGATCGGCGCCGGCAGTCTGGCCATGGGAACCGGCCTGCTGCTCAGCTGGCTGTTCGGTGATTCATCGATCTGGGTCTTTATCCCGGTCTTTGTTGGGGCCTACGTTCTCTATCAACAATTGATCCGCCGCTTGCCGGGCTTAAAACGCAAACTGATCCACCCCGATGAACTGACCGCTGAAGTCAAAGAGAAAGCGATGGTCAGTTTCCTGCAACTTGGCTTGCACGAAACCCGCGACCGGACCGGCATCCTGATTCTGATCTCACTTTTTGAGCATCGCGTACAGGTGCTTGCCGACAGCGGCATCAACGAACAGGTTCCGGAACATACCTGGGAGGAAATTGTCGACATTATCGTCGCCGGCCTGAAATCGGACGATGCCTGCGGCGCAGTCTGTAAAGCAGTGGAGCGCTGTGGCGAACTCCTCGCCTCGCCGCTGCCGGTGAAACATGATGATCATGATGAACTGCCGAATCTGATTCTGGAGAAAAACCGATAAGGAGGGAAAGAATGAAACTGAACGGTCACCTGCCCAAGGTCCGCGTCATCCTAACCGCCCTGCTGCTGTTGCTGGTTTCCAGTTCACTCAGCCAGGCAGATAAGCTGTTGGCCGAACCGACTCTGGTGCATTTTGAAACCGCATCGGCCAAACTCAGTGCTCAGGAGCTCAGTAAGCTGAAGCGCCTGGCAAAGCAAATCAAGCAGCAGCCGGTCAAGCTGATTCTGGTCGAGGGCTATTGCGACCGGCGCCGAATTGTCAATGATTATGAGTACGTCAACAATCAACAGCTCAGCCAGGCAAGAGCCTATAATGTCGCCGTATTCCTGCAGAATGAGACCGGCCTGGCGGCCAACAAATTTGTCCGCTATGGCTATGGAGCCAGCACGATGATCCCCAGAAGTGGCAACAAAACCGGACTGGGCGCCAACCGCCGGGTGGAGGTGCGGGTTTTCCTGCCGGAGGACGACTCCTGAAACTGGATCAGTTTCCCCGAGCCCGACGCACGGCCTGGTAATAATCCTGATTGCGGCGGCCACCCGGCCAGCTTTTTATCAGCAGGGTGAAATTTCTGGTCGCCCGCAGTTCCAATTCAAGTTGCTGCGCAGCCAGTCGATAGTCGGCACTCTTGGCACCGTAGTATTTCTTCAGCTGCGCCGTGATGCGCGAATAGTTGCTGATCAGCGGCAGCTGAAACTCCTTTCGATAATGAGCGAGAAATTCCTCCCCGGCGCGGCTGCAACCGAGCAGGTGCAGATAAAGCGGGCCCCGCTGCAGAGATTCCGTCATGAACTCTTTGCCGACTCCATTGAGCAGATAGCAGAGGCTGCGTTGAACCCGGGTGCGGGTCAGCTGCCGCGATTTGCAGTCAGTGACAAAATCCTTGTAAATACTCGCCTGCTCGGCTTTTTCGACCAAACGATGCTGTAAACCATGTTCAATTTGATAGATTCCGGCCAGTGAATCGACCCCGAGGTTGAGGCGCGCCAGCAGCAGGCGCAGCAGGAGCTCTTCCGAACTCTGCCGGCCAGCCTTTAGAGCCGCCTGCAGAACAGGCTGAACCGGCCGGGGCAGATAGGCCGAAATCTTTTCATCAGCAGCGAGCATCGCCCGGATGCCGGTGGCGCTGGCGATCTCCCCGACCGCCTGCCGTTGATGATAGCCGGCCCCGATCCGCTGAATCGTCAGCGGCCGAATTGTCGAGCGCGTTTCTGTCAGGGCGTGCAGATACTCAATAGCAAGAATATTATTCGGCTGAGCAAGCAGCTGCGCAAGCTGAGAATCATCACAAAGTTCGCTGATGACCTGCTCGCGGGCGGTCGGAAAGTTCACCCCCTGACGGAGCAACCGCGCGGTCTGCTCGGTAATGGTCTGACGCTGCTGGCGTAAGAGTCCGCTGAGCTTTTGCAGATTGCTCAGCTCACCTGCTTCACTGCCGAAGCAAAGCGCGTCGATTCCTGCCAGAGAGTTTAAAGCCTGCACCGCGCCCAATGCAAAATACGGTGCGCTGTTGCAGGCCCAGGGAAATGGCAGCTCGATAACCAGATCAACCCCGGCCGCCAGAGCCATCTCTGTACGGACCCATTTATCAACCAGGGCCGGTTCGCCGCGCTGCAGAAAATGGCCGCTCATCACCGCCACCGAAACCTCAGCCTCGGCCGCCTTGAGACTTTGCTGCAAATGATGCAGGTGGCCATTGTGAAAAGGATTGTATTCGGTGATCAGACCGACGCTGCGCATCGCTACAGCACCACCGGGATCTGTTTCCCGACCCGATTTGCCATAGGGGAGACAACGGTTTTATACGCCAATGCTTCCACTCCGCCGGCGACCACCTCGCGTAATAAGCGCCCGTACTCCGGATCGATTTCGTCAGCGGGAGAAAACTCGGTCGCCTCGCCGCGTTGCACGAGGAAAAAGATCACCGCCTGATAGCCCTGCTGCCTTGCCGCCAACAGTTCCCGCAAATGCCTTTGTCCGCGAGCAGTGACCGCATCAGGGAAGCAGGCGGTCGTTTCTCCGCAGAGCAAGGTGACATTTTTCACTTCGAGCAGGACTCTCTGGTCAGCCTTTTCCAGCAAAAAATCGATTCGACTCTCGCCAAACCTGAATTCCGGAGTCAGGGAATAACCGCAGAGTCCATCGATCCAGCCCGAACGCAGCGCTTCTTCAACCACCCGGTTGGTCCGCTGGGTGTGAGTATCGACCCAGGTTTCACCAACTCTAATCAACTCAAGGGTGTACTTCAGTTTGCGTTTCGGATTCTCTGCAGGCGAGATAAGCACCTGATGGCCGGGCAGCGCACACTGCTTCATGCTACCGGTATTTGGTGTATGGGCGGTCACAACGGTGCCGTCGGCCAGCTCAATATCGGTTAAAAACCGCTTATAGCGGCGCAACAGGACACCTTCCAGTAGGGGAGCAGGTAGCTTCATGAATAACCTCCAGGCTAAAGGAGGGCCATTCTAGCCCGGAAGAAGATAAGGTCTCAAGCATTAGGCCTCTGTCGTTTTTTCTCAGCCCTGAAAAAGTTAAAGGGCATCTTCTTCTGCGCCATAAAGGGAAAAGATATCGCTTAACTGCACAAGCGACTCTTCAGCAGGTTCAATGAAGCGGAAAGCGACCCGGATCACCGCGGGGGATTCATCCGGATTGGCGCGCACCACATTAAGGTTGACTGAAGCCCCTCGCAGCTTTTGGATCGCCAGCACCTTGCCAGAAATGTTAAAATGCAGATTCAGAATTGCTGGTTTTGCCCATTCAAATCCGCCAGGCGCTTCCAACTGACACAAGAGTCCCCCTTCACTGATGTTGATAACCTTCCCCGGCAGTGAACAGCCAGACTGGCAGACGGTGATTTCGGTGCGTGGGATACTATAGCGCTTGGCCCCCCTGAGCCGTTTCGGGCAACAAACCTGATCGATCGTCTGGCAAAGGGTATTCGCACCGCAGGCCAGATCAATGGTGCCAACGGTCTCCAGCTCACAAGCTGACTCAAGTTCCTGCCGACTCCCCCCTTCAGTCAACAGCAAAATAGGCACCGACTGCTCCGCCGCGAGCGGCTGAAGCTGATTGCAGAGATCACTCAAAGCCTCCCTCGAAAACTCTGGAGAAAGAAGAATCAGATGGATATGAAACATTTTTGTTGTTTCGACCGCCAGCTGAACCGAGTCGGCGGTAAACACCGCCGCATCGCTGATATTGGCATTGATGGCCTTCTGCAGTGATCGCAAAACGGGCTCTGAGGGGTGAACGATGAGGATCTGTCTTAGCATTGTATTCTCCCAAAGGAATTATTCTCATCAACCTGGCAGCAAGAGAGGGTCGGCCGGCCAGGCTGGGCGATTGAGCGACAAGCGGGGGAATAAGCGACTAATGAAATGTATCGTCAAAGTTAATCGCAGTCAATTTTTTTAAATTAATGTCCTTACCAATCCACCGATTTATCAGCGGGCGTCCGGATGGAAAGTGCATGCAAATGTCCAAGCAGCAGAAGCAATCGGTCGACCAGCGCCTTCTGGTTCCGCTTGGCTTGCCAGCGGCATTCAGTCTGGCTATGCTTTTTTAAAATAGTCTTGCTTGGTTATGCACTTCGCTCCGCCAATCGGCTGACAGGGGCCAGAGCCCCCATTTCCTGACAAGTGGAGCAAAGTGCATAACCAGATTTTCTTGAATCGACGCGAGGAGAACAGCATGCGTATTTTTCTTTTCTCTCTCACCTGTCTCTGCCTAGCCTTGAGCTCCCCTTTGGCTGCTGAACCATTACTGCGCGGCCAGAGCGCCGGCAGCGATTTTCAGGTGGAGCTGGTGACGGAAGGCCTTGGCATCCCCTGGGGGATGGCCTTTGTCAGCCCGCAGAAGATACTGCTCACCGAACGCCAGGGACGCATTCAGCTCCTGGATCTCAAGACCGGCCAACTGACACCGCTGACCGGTGGGCCAACGATCGCCGCCAAGGGACAGGGCGGCCTGCTTGATGTTGCCCTGCCGCCCGATTATCAAACTGGGGGCTGGATCTACTTCAGCTACAGCAAACACCAACCGGAAGGGGTGGTGACCACACTGGCCAGGGCCAAACTTGCAGGCCCGTTCCGCCTCCGCCACCGGCCGCCATTTCGGCAGCCGTATCGTCTTTGACGTTCAGGGCCACCTCTTTTTCAGCGTTGGCGACCGGGGGGTGCGCCCCAACGGTCAGGATCTGACAACCCACGCCGGCTCGATCCTGCGCCTCAATCTCGATGGCAGCCTGCCCGCCGACAACCCGTTCTTGAACAGGCCTGGCGCCTTGCCGGAGATCTACAGCTTCGGCCACCGCAATCCGCAGGGACTGGCCTATGATGCCAAAAGAGAGCGTCTCTGGAGCATTGAACACGGACCGCGCGGTGGCGATGAGATCAACCTGATCAAGGCTGGCGAGAATTACGGCTGGCCGGTGGTTTCCCACGGCAAGGAATACTGGGGCCCGATGATGGTCGGCGAGGCGACCCACAAAGCGGGGATGATGGATCCGGTCAAGGTTTATGTGCCGTCGATAGCTCCAGGCAGCCTGCTGTTGTACTCCGGTAAAGCCTTCCCCGGCTGGCGGGATGATCTCTTCAGCGGGGCGCTGAAGTTGACCCACCTCAACCGGGTGAGCCTCAACCAGGAAGGCCAGCCGGTCGCTGAAGAACGGCTGCTCGAATCCCTCGGCGAGCGGATTCGCGCGCTGGCCGAAGATCCGCAAGGCTGGCTGTACCTGTCAACCGACAGCGGGAAGATCCTCAGACTGCGGCCAGTATCCACAGATTAAGCCACGAGCAATTTAAAGAATCTGGTTATCCCTTTCGCTCGAATTGCGTTCGGAAACTCCATTTCCAGGGCCGCATAAACCCATCCATGGGGCTTGACTGGTGCCATCCAGGCACCAGACACCCTTCCAATGGAATTTCCGAACCCCTTACCGCTTCTACTTGAGCGAAATAAATAACCAGATTAAAGAATACTTTTGCCAAACAGGGAGGCAGCAAGCTCGACCGCCATACGCGCAGTGTGATTTTCGTGGTCAAGAATCGGATTGATCTCGACGATATCGGCCGAGCAGAGTTTGCCGCTGTCAGCGACGATCTCCATCAGCAACTGCGCTTCACGGTAACTCAGACCGCCGGGGGATGGGGTCCCAACGCCGGGAGCATTACTCGGATCCAGGCTGTCCATATCCAGGCTCAGGTGCAAGCGGCTGCGGTGCTCCAGAATCTGTAGCGCTTCACGGATGATGGCGCTCATGCCCCGCTCATCCAGTTCGCGCATAGTGTAGACCCGGATGCCGCTCTTTTTAAGCCACTTACGCTCACCGGAATCGAGGTCCCGAATACCGATCATCACCAGATCGCGCCCTTCAAGCTTGGCGCCGGGACGGCCGATGTTGACCAGTTCCGGATAGCCCTCGCCGAGCAGCGTCGCCACCGGCATGCCGTGAATATTGCCGGATGGGCTGCTCTGTGGCGAGTTGGCATCGCCATGGGCATCAATCCAGATCACTCCGGCAGGTTCACGATGGGTTATGCCGCCAATGGTGCCGATCGCCAGGGAATGGTCGCCGCCGAGAAACAGGGGGAGGTCGCCATCGAGCACCGCCTGGTTGGCGGCGCTGTAAGCGGACTGGCAGACCTGCTGGATTGACGGCAGAAAATTGCCCCCCGCCGGGCCAAACAATGAGTCGCGCACCGGAACATAGAGATTTCCGGCATCATGCAGTTTATAACCCAAGGCTTTCAAGCGCGCAGAAAGCCCGGCATAGCGAATTGCGCTCGGTCCCATATCGACCCCGCGCTGGTCCTGCCCCAGGTCGATGGGAACACCGATGATGCGGATCGATTTGTTCGGCATAGGATGATCTTTCTCTACGATCAACCGTCGTAGGGGCACCCCCGGCCACCCACTGGGGGGTGCCACTTCAGTTAAACCTCCTACCCCTGCAAATTGTTCCACAAGTTGACGATGAAGTCTTGCGCATTGGTCAGGATCGCGACCGCCTGGGCCGAGCCGCGGTTGGCCAATTTGTCAGCGCTGAACTCAGTCATATCGACAATATAGAAAAACACTGGCCGCACCTGGCCATCAGCCTGCACATGATAGCTTGGCACCATATTGCCAAACGCGATGGAATGCAGCTGAGTGGCCAGGGCGATCACCGTGGTCGCTTTTCGCGCATGCTCCCGCATGGCATCCTGGGCGGCGTAGACATCGGCGATCACCTCCGGCAAGGGGCCATCATCGCGGATCGAACCGGCCAGCACATAGGGGATGCCAGATTTCTCACAGGCATAGATGATGCCATCCTTCAGCCCCAACTGCGCGATCGCCTGGCGGATTGAGCCGGCCCGGCGGATCTCGTTAATGATATCCAGATGATTGTAGTGCCCCATCGGCTTAAGGTGCTGGGTATAGATATCCTGCCCCAGGCCGGTGCGAAAATAGGCCGCCTCCAGATCGTGGGTGGCCAGGGCGTTCCCGGCCAGCAGCGAATGACAAAAACCGGTCTCAACCAGTCCCTGCATGGCATCACGGCTGTCTTTGTCGAAAGCGACCGCCGGCCCCAGCACCCAGGAGATGTGGCCATGCTCGCGATCATGGCGCAGGACCTGGTACAGTTCGTCATAGGAGCGGGAAAAGGGGGTTTCGCGCGTGCCGCGGGTGCGAAAAGCAAATTTGTCCGCCGCCGCGCTTTCTGGTGGTTCAAAACCGCTGGTGTGTACGTAGATTCCCTCTTCGCCATTCTCGGTGCGCCCGACCACCACATGGTCGCCCTGCTTGACCCGCCGCGCCTCGACCACATCGAGCTGCTTCCCCTTCAACACCAACACCGAATCCATACGGCTCTCAGGCGCCAGCAGCCATTCACCAGCGCCAAGATGCACGTATTCGGGATAATTGGAGGTGCCATGGTAGTTTTTCGGCACGACCCCGTCTTGCGGGGCGCTTTCAGTTTGCACCACAGGAGCATTGCTTAGAGGCGGGACGGAAAAATCGGGCGGGCGGTAACTGGGGATAACTGAGGTCATGACAGCCTCCTGGACAGCATCAACTATCAGGAAAAATTATAGCAGTTCCCCTGATAAGCGAAAGCTCCGCGGCAGTAAACCCGCCCGGAAATCAATCTTCCCGTTGGTCATCCTCGTTCAACGCGAGACTCTTGTCAGCAGGCAATCGGCCGATCGGCTTTTGAATGGCAAGATTATTCGGGTAGGCAATCTCTTCCCCGCCGGGGGTCTCGATCTGGATATAAAACAGGGTCATGTCGGTGATCGTTCCATTAATACTGTCTTCTCCATCGATCAGGTGGATGCGATCACCGATGCGGTAAGGAAACTGAAAAAAGATAATGACGCTTGAGGTGACGCTGCTTAGCACCGACCAGGAGGCAAACAGACCGATTCCGACCACCGCAAAAAGGGAGGAAGCGAAAATCAGGATGCCGCGAAAATCGATGCCCCAGATCAGGGTGATGGCCAACAGCAGGAGAATAAACAGCGCCATCCGGAAATACTTTTTCGTATAGACAATTCTCTTCTCACTGATGCTGTGCTGACTGCCGTAGGCAACGATAAGGCGGCGAGAGACACGCAGCAGTCCTGAATAGAGCAGTAATGCCAGGATCGTCAAAGCGGTCTGGGTCAGTATCTGCAGACTGATCTTTTCCATGATCTCCATCCTTGCCAGCCAATCCATCTGCCGCCCCCTTTAACCGAGCTTTGGCAGCACCTGGCTGGCAAAGCTGAGGACAAAAAAGAAACCGCACATATCGGTCACCGTTGTAAGCAGGGGACTGGAAACCAGCGCCGGATCCATTTTCAGACGCTTTAGCAGCAGCGGTAACAGCCCGCCCAGGGAGACGGCAACCAGGGTATTGGCAGCCAGCGCGCCACCGACCACCAGACCAAGATAGGGATTCCCCTTCCAGAGCAGGGCGACACCGCCAAGCAGACCGCCCAGGACGATGCCGTTGATGGCTCCGAGGCTGGCCTCTTTACCGAGCACGCGGAGCAATTCCTGCGGCCGGACCAGGCCAAGGGACAACTCGCGCATACTGACCGCGACCGCCTGATTGCCGGAGCAGCCGCTCATATCGCTGACCATCGGCAAAAACACCGCCAGGGTAATGGCTGCGGCCAGGGTATCCTGATAAATCGCGATGACGCTGGCGGCGATAATGTTCAATACAATATTCAGGCTCAGCCAGGATAAGCGCCGTCCGGAACGCAGCAGCAAGGGCATGGAACGGAATTCTTCCCCGCCGATGATGCCCGACAGGCCGAGGTAATTTTTAACCGACCGCTTGCGCCGCGCATCTTCCACCGCTTCAGGGAGCACAACCCCCAGCAGTCGGCCTTCGGCATCCACGACCGGGGCTCCAAACAGATCGAAGTCAGCAAAGAAATCTGCCAACTCCTCCAGTCCGGCGGTGACCAGGACATGGTGGGGATTTTTCAACATCACCTCGGCCAGGCGCAATTGGTGTTCGGGGAACAGCAGATCATGCATCCGCAGGACTCCGCAGAGCCGCTGCCGCTGATCGACCACGTAGAGATACTGCACATGGTAATCTGCATAGGTCTCACGATTTCTCTGCAGATCGTCGAGCACTTCGCGGATGGTCATCGAGGCTGAAAAGCTGAGCACCTCAGAGACCATCACGCCGCCGGCGGTCTCCGCCGGGTATTCCAGAAATTGCCGCGCCTCCTCGGCGTCTTCCGGCTTCATGCGCTCGATAATGGCTGTGGCGCTGCCATCAGGCATCTCGCCGAGCAGGTCGACGACGTGGTCGCTGTCAAGCTCTTCAAGAATGGCTGCAGCATTTTCAGGTGGCAGCTCTTCAATCAGGTCAGCTGCTTGCTCCTCAGAGATATCTTCGATGACCTCCGCGGCAGCATCCGGGGCCAGAAGACCGAAGAGTTGAACCTGTTGATCTGGATCCAACCGGGAAATAGCCCGTGCCGTTTCAGAGGGGCTGAGCTGATCAAGAAAATCGACAATTTGCCCACAATCTTCTGCGCTGACCAGACTTTCCAGGGTATCCCAGGGTTTTTCAAGCAGGGTGTTGTCCATCACATAAAGCCCTTTGTTGAATTCAAAGCGGAGAGGATCTTAACCAGGGTATTATCCATGATAAAAGCAGATTAGCAATTGATTTAGATTGTAGACCCTCATCAATAAGGAGAGAAAAACGTCAAAGCCCCTGCAGCTGAGCGGCAGGGGCTTTGGTGGGACAAATACCAATCTCTTAAATGGGTTAATCTTCCATTAGCAAAATGGCATCAGCAACCTCTTTGAGGCTTTTGCGTTTGTCCATCGCCAGTTTCTGCATCCGCCGATAAGCATCCGGCTCGGTGAGGCCCTGTTTCATCAGCACCCCTTTGGCGCGATCGATTTTTTTCCGCGCATCGAGGGTTTCGCGCAGCTTATCAACCTCCTGCTGCAGGCTCGAGAGTTCAACAAATTGATGGATGGCGGTATCGATGGTGACCTTGAGCTGTTCCTCGCCGAAAGGCTTCATCAGCAATTGACTGACGCCAACCTCCCAAGCTTTTTCCAGACATTCGCTTTCACCAGCAGCTGCCAACAAAACAACCGGCCCGGTGGTCAGACTGCCAATTTTTTCAGCAGCGGCAACCTCTTCTGCACCGCTCAGGGAAAAGTCCAGAACGGTTAACAGTGGCTTTTCCGAGGTCGCCAGGGCGGCTCCCAGGGTCGTGGATTCAGCTTCAACCACCCGATCAAAGCCACAGTCCACAAGGGTTTTAGCGATCAACTGACGCAAACTTGCGTCTTCGTCAACGACCAGAGCACATTTCATCTTTTTCCTCCTTGAACGGTTCCGAACCGGATAAATTGCATAAGCAATGCCGAAAGGAAGAATCTGGTCGAGGAGTTTTATTATTAAATTTATGCCACCATCAGCTCCGCCGCTGGCGAAAGGCGGCGGGATAAGGCTAAGATAGCTCTGAGAAGGGTTTGGTAAAGTTTGGTAAATTATTTTGACAAAGGAAGTTCAAGGTTCTATTGAATTGAAATGAAGCGATTCAGCGCGCGTTGAAAAGGCCACCAGTGATTAGAAATATATCTCGCTATTTTTTTTTGCAACTTCTTTGCGCAGGCTTTCTCCTCAGTGCCTGCCAGCCTTTTGCTCCGCCAATAGATCCCCAGGCGCAGCTTCCGCGGCAGCCGGACTCCTGGGCTCAGGGCCAACAGACAACCCAGCACACACCAACAGCCTGGCTTGAGGACTTTGCCGACCCTCAACTGACCAATCTGGTGCAGGAAGCACTGCAGCGCAACTTTGCTCTGCAGGCGGTCGCCGAACGGATTCGCTCAGCTCAGGCCAGGGCTGAGCTTGCCGGCGCCCAGCGCCAGCCGGAGCTTGATCTCGATTTTTCCGCCAGCCGGCGCCAGACGCTGAGCGCAAATGGCCAAACGACCAGCAACAGCTTCAACCTGGCAGGCGCGCTCAGCTGGGAAGTCGACCTCTGGCGCCGCCTTGCCCACAGTGAACGGGCGGCAATTGCCGAACTGGCTGCCAGCAAAAACGACTATCAGGCCGCCCGCCTGTCTTTAGCAGCCGGCATCGCCCAGCAATGGTTCTTATTGAATGAAGCGGCCCTGCAGCAGCAATTGGCCCAGCGCACCGAAGACTCCTACCTGCAGAGTTTGCAAGTCATAGAACAGCAATACCGCAGTGGCCTGAGCAGTGCCCTTGACCTGCGCCTGGCGCGCAGCAACCTGGCCACTGCGCAAAGCAACCGGAATCTGCGCCTTCGCCAATACAGCGAGCGCCAGAAGGAACTGGAAACTCTGCTCGGCCGTTATCCCACCGGCCGATTGCAAGGCACCGCCCGCCTGCCGGAACTTTCCCGCCAGGTTCCTGCCGGCCTCCCCTCCCAGCTGCTGGAACGGCGGCCTGATCTGCTGGCGGCGGCCCAGCGCCTGACCGCCGCTCAGGAGAATTTTTATGCCGCGCAGAGAAACCGTTTGCCGATCTTTCGACTCACCGCCTCAGGCGGGACCGCCAGCGAAAAGCTCCACCAACTGCTCGATTGGGACAACCTGGTCTGGAGCCTGGCCGGATCTCTGGTCCAGCCGCTGCTCGATGGTGGCCGCCGTGCTGCTGAGCAGGATTTAAGTGAGGCGCAGCTTGACGAGCAGGTGGTCAGCTACGCAGAGACAGCTCTGACGGCCTTTCGTGAGGTTGAAACCAGCCTGGCCTCAGAAATTTATTTCAAACAGCAGCAAGCCGCCCTGAGCTGGGCCACCGAAGAATCGGCAGCGGCACTGCTGCTGGCGGAAGATCGCTACCGTCAGGGGCTGGATGACATCATCACCCTGCTGGAAGCCCAGCGGCGCGCCTTTGTCGCTGAAAGCAGCCTGCTGATAACCAGGCGTCAGCGTTTGGAAAATCGCCTGAATCTCTACCTGGCTCTAGGCGGTCCCTTTGCGCCGCCACTCCCTGAGGAACAACCATGAAACGGGTTTTTCGCTTTATTCTCCCGCCGCTGGTCCTGCTGGCCGGCATTGCCATCGCCGCCAACCTGATCGCGACCGGCCCCAAAGCCAAGCGCCAGCGTCCTGAGGTCGCACCGCCTACGGTGGAAGTTATGGAACTGCAGCCGCAGAGTTATCAGATCCAGGTGCCAAGCCGCGGGACCGTTGCGCCACGCACCAGCAGCACCCTGGTCCCTGAGGTCTCCGGCAAGATCGTCTGGGTCGATGAGAACTTTCGTGACGGCGGTTTTTTTGAAAAGGACCGTTTGCTGCTGAAGATTGATCAACGCGATTATCAGAATGCCTTGACCATCGCCAAAGCCGAACTCAGTCAGCGCAGACTGGCTCTGGCCGAGGAGCAGGCGCGCAGCGCACAGGCCAGCCGCGATTGGCAAAAGCTGAAGCTGCAGGGTGATCCGACGCCCCTGCTGCTGCGCCGACCGCAGTTGGAGAATGCCCAGGCTGCGCTGGCGGCCGCCGAAGCCCGCCTGGCCCAAGCACAGCTCGAGTTGGAACGCACGCAGATTGTTGCCCCTTACGCTGGACGGATTTTGGAAAAGCAGGTCGATTTTGGCCAGTATGTCTCCCCCGGCACGCCGCTGGCTGAAATTTTCGCCAGCGACGCCGTCGAAGTGCGCCTGCCGATCAGCAGCGAGCAGCAGAGTTATCTGCAGCTGCCGGAAAGCTACCGCGACGCGCCCAAGCAGCAAACGACAGGAGCAAAAGTCCTCTTCAGCTACCGCGTCGGCAGCCGCCGCTATCAGTGGACCGGCCACCTGGTCCGCACCGAGAGTACGGTCGATATCCGCAGCCGTCAGCTGTTCGTGATTGCCCAGATCGAAGACCCCTATCGCCGCCAGGGCGACCGCCCCCCTTTGAAGATCGGCCAGTTCCTTGAAGCCAGCATCCAGGGAGAGACCCTGGAGAATATATTTATCCTGCCCCGCGAAGCAGTGCGAGGCGAAAATACCATTTATCTGGTTGACGCCGACAGCCGTCTGGAACGTCGCCAACTTGAGGTTCTCTGGCGCGACCAGCAACAGGTTATCGCCCGGAACCCGTTGCAGGCAGGAGATCGGCTGTCCCTGACCAATCTGTCGTTTGTCGCCGAAGGAATCAAAGTGCGCGTGGCTGGAGAAACCGAAACCGCCGGCACCTCGCAGCCAGACGACCTGGAGCGCCAGCCATGAAAGGATTGATCTCCTGGTTCGCCCACAATCCGGTCGCCGCCAATCTGCTGATGCTGGTGATCGTCGGGCTCGGGCTCTATTCTCTGATCGAGTTGATCCCCCTGGAGGTTTTCCCTCAATTCGAAAGGGATACGGTCACCGTTGATGTGCGCTACCGTGGCGCCACCCCGGCCGAGGTCGAAGAGGCGGTGGTGATCCGCATCGAAGAAGCGATCGACGACCTGCAGGGTATTGAGGAGGTGATCTCCAATGCGCGGGAAGGCTCCGGGCAGGTTCGTATCGAGGTACGAAAAGGTTATGAGCCGCGCGACCTGCTCGACGATATCAAAAATCGGGTCGATGCCATCACCACCTTCCCGGATGAAGTCGAACGGCCAGAATATCAGGTTCTTGAGTTTCGCCGCGAGGTGGTCTCGATTGTTGTCAGCGGCTCTTTGTCGGAGCAGGACCTGCGCCGCTTCGGCGAACTGGTGCGCGATGACCTGACCGCTCTGCCGGAAGTCAGCCAGGCCGACCTGGTGGCAGTGCGCCCCTTTGAGTTGTCGATCGAAGTCAGCCAGAAAACCCTTGAAGAGTACGGCCTCGGCCTGAATGATATTGCCGAAGCGGTGCGCCGTTCCTCTGTCGATCTGCCCGCCGGGGCGATCAAAAGCAGTGGCGGCGAAATCCTCCTGCGCACCCGCGGCCAGGCCTATACTGCTGAAGATTTTTCCCGCATTCCGATCCGCAGCAATGCCGACGGCAGCCGGCTGTTGCTCGGCGATCTGGCCAGCATCCATGACGGTTTCGATGAAGAACCTCTGTACGCACTGTTTAACGAACGCTCGGCGGTACTGATCGAAGTCTATCGTACCGGAGACCAGAACGCCCTGGAGATCGGCCAGGCGGTTAAGCAATATGTCGCCGACAAACAGGATCAGCTGCCCCCCGGCGTCAGCCTCGATTACTGGCGCGACCGCTCCCGAATCGTTAAATTGCGCCTGAACACCCTGACCAACAGCGCCATTCAGGGGGGAATTCTGATCTTTGTTCTGTTGGCGCTGTTTTTACGCTTTTCCATCGCCATCTGGGTCTGCATCGGCATCCCGATCAGCTTCATGGGCGCTTTAGCGCTGATGCCGGTGCTTGGGGTGACCATCAACATTGTCAGCCTGTTTGCCTTTATCCTGGTGCTGGGGATTGTTGTCGATGATGCGATCATCACCGGGGAAAATATCTACACGCATCTGAAAAAAGATGGTGAGAGCGTTGACTCGGTGATTCGGGGCGCCCAGGAGGTGGCGATACCGGTGACCTTCGGCCTGCTCACCACCGTCGCGGCCTTTACTCCTCTGCTGTTTATGGAGGGGTTGCGCGGACCGATTTTTGCCCAGATCCCGTTAATCGTCATTCCGGTGCTGATCTTCTCCTGGGTCGAATCGAAGCTGATCCTGCCCGCCCACCTGCGCCATGTTCACCTGCAGAAGAAACGTCAGGGCCCGCTGCTGAGGCTGCAGCGCCGTATCGCCGACGGTCTGGAGAGGTTCATCGAAAAAGTCTATCAACCGATACTGCGGCGCGCGCTGAACCGCCGTCATCTGACCTTTTCCCTGTTTACCGCTGTGATCGTCATCATCATCAGTTTTGTCATCAGCGGTCGCTATGGCTTTACCTTCTTCCCCCGGGTGCAGAGCGAGACAGCCCGCGCCACCCTGGTGATGCCAGCCGGCACCGCCGAGGATCAAACCCGTCGGCATATCGAAAAAATCGCCCGGGTCGCCAGCAGCCTGCAGAAAAAATATCAGGAACCGGAAGGACAAGAATCGGTTATCCGCAATATTCTGGTCAGCATCGGCTGGAGTGGTGGCGGCCGGCCGGGGCTGCGGGGCAACCCGGAGATCGGCCAGGTGACCCTGGAGCTGATGCCGCCCGAAGAACGCAGACAAAATGTGACTACCCGGCAGATCGTCAACGAATGGCGCCAAGGGATCGGCACCATCCCCGGGGTCAAGGAGCTGAACTTCCGCGCCGAAATCGGCCGTGGCGGCGATCCGATCGATGTGCAACTCACCGGGGCAGATTTTGCCAGCCTGACCACCGTCGCCGATGCGCTCAAGCAACGGCTGGCTGAATATCCCGGTCTCTACGACATTCAGGACAGCTTCGACCAGGGCAAGGAGGAGATTCAGCTGCGATTGCGTCCGGAGGCGGAGCTCCTCGGCCTGACCTCCAGCGATCTTGGTCGCCAGGTGCGGGCGGCCTTTTTCGGCGCGGAAGCACAGCGGATCCAGCGCGGCCGGGATGATGTGCGGGTGATGATCCGCTATCCGAAAAGCGAACGAAGCAGCGCCGCCAACCTGGAACAGATGAAGATCCGCACCCCCGACGGGATCGAGGTCCCCTTCAGCCAGGTCGCCGACGCCCAGATCGGTACCGGCTTTTCCACTATCCGCCGGGTCGACCGCAACCGCGCGGTCAACGTTTCAGCCGATGCCGAAAAGGGCAAGGTCGACACCAACGCCATTGCCGCGGACCTGCGCCCTTACCTGGATAATCTGCTGCTCAACTACCCGGGGGTGCGCTATGCCTTTGAAGGTGAATTGAAAGAACAGCGTGAATCCTTCGGCAGCCTGTTTTTCGGCATCATCTTTGTGCTCTTCGCCATTTACGCGCTGCTGGCGATCCCGTTTCGCTCCTACCTGCAACCTTTCATGGTGATGCTGGTGATCCCCTACAGTTTGGGTGGTGCCATCGTCGGCCATATGCTGATGGGAATGAATCTGAGCTTCATGAGCACCCTGGGGATTCTGGCGCTCTGCGGGGTGGTGGTAAACGACAGCCTGGTGCTGGTTGATTTTATCAATCGTCGTCGACGTGAGGGGATGGAGCTGATCGAAGCGGTCATGCTCGCCGGCGGTGCCCGCTTCCGGCCGATTCTGCTGACCTCGCTGACCACCTTCGTCGGGCTGCTGCCGCTGCTCACCGAAACCAGCACCCAGGCGCAGTTCCTGATACCGATGGCCGTGTCCCTCGGCTTCGGCATCCTTTTCGGCACTTTTTTGAGCCTGCTGCTGGTCCCAGCGAGTTATTTGATTCTGGAAGACTTTATTGGTCTGTTCAGGAGAGGGACGGAGCGGGAGCAGAAACCTGAGCTGAAAGAAGGACGCTTTTCTGAACAAGTTTAGCCAAGCAGGCGGAGACGGGATCCTCCGCCTGCTTTATTGAAATCTCATCCGTGCAGTTATTTTGCGCCAAACACTTTCTGCAGAATATCTGTGGTTCGTTCGACCGGATTCTGGCGGATAGCCGCCTCCTCCTTGGCCAGATAATGGAAGATCCCATCCATCCCCTTTTCCACCACATGCGAAGTCAGATCGGCCTTGACGTTCGGCACAAAAGGGATCGTTTGATATTGCCCCATGACCGCATCATAAGCCTGCACCGCGCCCACCTGCGCCATGCTGTCTTCAACGATCGGTTGCATAGCGTCTGCTAAAGGTTGGGACATCTTTCCTCTGAAGTATTGCGTCGCGGCGTCCTCGGGACCGCTGTAGATCTGCTGCACATCCTCAAGGGTCATCTGGTTGATCGAATCCAGGAACAAGGCTTTGGCCTGCGGGGTAGCCTCTTCTGCCGCACGATTGAGCTTCAGCTCCAAGTCATCCAGCATTCCGGCCTGGCCGATCGGGGCCAGCACGGATCGCACCTTGTCAAAGCTGGCCGGCAGGGGAATACGAATTTGCGGGTCGGCGTTAAAGCCGTCCAGGGCGCCAAGCTGGCCGACCACCCGCTCGCTACCGACTTTTAATGCTTCTTTGAGACCGGCGCCGATTTCACTTTCGGTTAAGGAGCTCAGGCTCGGGCTTTTGGATTCACTGGTGTCTTGCAACAAATCTTTGCCGGCCTTAAACCAGTCAATGGCTGCGCCGCTCTGTGGCAGCAGAAAGAGCAGGCTCAGCAGGGCACAGACAAAAAGAGAAATGCCGGAAAACGGTTTCGGTTTGTTGACCATCTGTTTAATCCCTTCGCAAAGCTAATGTGTTCATCCTGGTGCTACTCTTCATTATAGTGCAAGCTTCTGGAGTGACCATCAATCGGCCCGTTTTTTCTCTGCTATAGTTTTTTGAGATGGTTACAGGCTGCGGCTTCTTCTCTCCGTGATCAGCTGCCTGCAAAGCTCTGAAGAGCAGCCCTATCCTGACCTTGGGGGCACAGGTCCCCATAAAAGGGACTTGCGCATGCTGAGCGATCGCGAAATTGCCCAACAGGTTCAAGCGAAACCGATCGGCGCCATTGCCGATCAGCTGGGGATTCACCATGAGGACCTGCTGCCGTTCGGAAAACAGCTCGCTAAGATTCACCTGAACAGCTTAGGGCGCAGCTCGCGAGCGCCGGGTAAGCTGGTTCTGGTCTCTGCGACCACCCCCACCGCTGCCGGCGAAGGGAAAACCACAACCACAATCGGCCTTGGGCAGGCTTTGGCCAGATCAGGCAGATCGGTCTGCCTGGCGCTGCGCGAGCCTTCCCTCGGCCCCTGCCTGGGGATGAAAGGGGGCGCCACCGGCGGAGGCTACAGCCAGATCATGCCCGCCGATCGGATCAACCTGCACTTCACCGGGGATTTTCACGCCATCACCAGTGCCAACAACCTGCTTTCAGCGGTGATTGACAATCATATCTACCAGGGCAACCTGCTGAACATCGATCCGCGCAGGATCCTCTGGCGGCGGGTGATCGACATGAACGACCGGAGCCTCAGGCATATCGTGCTGGGACTGGGCGGCAAACAGCAGGGGATCCCCCGCGAAGGCGGTTTTGACATCACCGCGGCGTCGGAGGTGATGGCAATGCTGTGTCTGGCCAGCGACCTGAATGATTTTCGCCAGCGCCTGGCGGGCACCCTGGTGGCATTTACCTACCCTGGCGCACCGGTGTTCGCAGAACAGCTGCAGGTCACCGGCGCCATGCTGGCATTGCTGCGCGAGGCCATCCATCCCAACCTGGTACAAACCCTGGAGGGGGTTCCAGCTTTGGTTCACGGTGGCCCCTTTGCCAATATTGCCCACGGCTGCAGCAGTTTAATCGCGACCCGGATGGCCCTGCACCACGCCGATTGGGCGATCACCGAGGCCGGGTTCGGCTTCGACCTGGGGGCGGAGAAGTTCTTCGATATCAAGTGTCGGCTGGGCAAGCTGGATCCCCAAGTGGTGGTTCTGGTCACGACCACCCGGGCACTCAAGCTGCACGGTGGGCAAAAAAAGGCACAGCTGGGGAAGAAGGATCTTATCGCGCTCCGTGACGGACTGGGCAACCTGGACAAGCATATCGAAAATGTTCGCAGGTTTAACAAGCAGCCGGTCGTCGCGCTCAATCGCTTTGCCGGCGATCATGCGGCTGAGCTGGCGCTGATTGAGGCCCGCTGCCGGGAGCTAGCGACCCCTTTTGCACTCTGTACCCATCACGCCGAGGGTGGCCGTGGTGCCGCCGAGTTGGCCGAAAAGGTCATGCAGGTTGCCGAACAGAGCCAACCATATAAGCCCCTCTATCCCCTTGAAATGCCGGTGGAAGAGAAGATCAAAATAATCTGCCGGGAGATTTACGGCGCCGACGACGTTGCCTTTACCAAGCAGGCCGCTAAGGACCTGCGTTTAGTACAGCAGCTTGGCTATAACCAGCTTCCGGTCTGTGTCGCCAAGGCGCCCGGGTCACTCTCAGACGATCCCAAATTGTACGGCCGCCCGCGCGATTTTGAGGTCACCGTAAATGGCATTCAGATCAATTCAGGGGCCGGGTTTCTGGTCGTGCTCACCGGAGATATTCTGCGCATGCCGGGGTTGCCGAAACATCCGGCAGCAGAAGCTTGGCAATTAAGGGATGATGGCTCGATTGAAGGGCTGGAATAAAACCTGGCACAGGGCGGTTTGTTTCCGCCCTGCGCGCAAATCCATTCATTCGAAAGTATGTTTATCAGGCGAAAGCCGATGTACAGTTTTTACAACGCTTGGCAGCAATCGGCACCTCGGAGAGGCACTCAGGACACTCCTTGGTGGTTGGTTCTTCCGGGACTTCTTCTTTTTCCGTCGCTTTATTGATCGCCTTGATCAGCATGAATACGGCAAATGCGACAATCAGGAAATCGAGCACCGTGTTGGCAAATAGACCATAGTTGATTGTTGGCGCGCCAGCATCCTGGGCAGCTTTGAGAGAATCGAACTCTCCCTCGCCGAGGTTGATAAACAAATTGGAAAAATCAACATTCCCCATGATCAGCCCAATCGGCGGCATAATGATATCCTTGACCACCGAACTGACGATCTTACCGAAGGCCGCGCCAATGATGATCCCCACAGCCATGTCCACCACATTACCACGCATCGCAAACTTCTTGAACTCTTCAAGCATGGGCTCCTCCAGTCAGAAAAAGGAAAGGTTCTGAAAAGAATAGCTATGATATTGAGGCTTTCAAGCAAGCTCATGAAATATTTGCTATTTGTGAAATTGCTCAATCAGGTGTGGTATAGCAAAGGTTCCCGCTCAGCCGATGCTCCCCAGGCTGGCCAGCGCGTTGACCCCCTGCAGCTTGACCGGCTCTTTGGATAGACACATCAACTCATTACTGCAGCTCAACTCAAAATTGGCGCTGCGCAACAACATCCCAGCCTCGGCGGAAACTAACTGGTCAATCACCAGGGGGCGGCCCGCTGGGGTTTTCTCCAGCGCCTGGGTCAACAGCAGACGATTTTCACGCGGACATTTGTTGGGCGACAGCCAGGGCCCCAGCTGCCATGCCACCAACCCCGGCTGCAGCAGCCCCAGGCTCTGGCCACTGCAGCAGATCTCGCCATCATCCGTCAAGATCGCCAGCAGAGGCGCTCGCGACTCCCCCCAGCAACTGTGATCAAGCTCGATTAATTCAGACACCAGCTGCTGGCTCTCCAGCTCAACAGCACCATGCCCCTGGCCGCGCCAGCGGTCAATGCGATCGACACTCCTGAATCCTCTGCGCTGGTAAAGTGGCTGTCCCTCTTGCGAGGCTGTCAGCCAGATGCGGGAGGGCGCTGATTGACGCAAGAAATCGAGGGCAAAATCGAACAGTGCCGAGCCAAAGCCATGGCCACGCCGTTCCGGTCCGACCAGCAGGTTTCCGATCCAGCCGCTGTTTTTATAGAGCACCGCCGAGACAAACCCCTGCACCTGCCCGGCCGATCGCAGCACAAAGAAATAGGGCCGCCATTGGTTCTGAAACAGCCGCTGTTCCTGAAATGGCACCGTCCACCCCTCGGCGATCGCCCATTGCATGAAAAGCCGCCAGTCTGCCTCACTTAAATTCTGAAACTGCATCGACTCTCCTCAGGCGACGCGGCACAGTTGCAGCAGCTCATGGTCATTCAGAGCACGCTTGCGGCGCTGGGAAGCGGTGCGGACCCGGTAGAGCAGCGCCTCAACATCGACCCCCTGCCAATCGACCCGCAGTTGCTCCAGGCGCTGCTTCAAACCATTACTGCCGGAGTGCTTGCCGAGGACCATGTGACGTTGCAAACCGACTTCCCCTGGGTCAAAACCTTCATAATTCGCAGGATTTTTAATCACCCCATCGGCGTGCAGGCCCGATTCATGAGAGAAGACTTTTTCCCCGACCACGGCTTTCCAATCGGGCACCGGTCGCTGGCTGGCCTGTCCGACATAGCGGGAAATCTCTAAAAATCGGCTGGTATCGATCTGCGGATCGATATTACAGGCATGTTTGAGCGCCATCACCACCTCTTCCAGCGCAGCATTTCCCGCTCGCTCGCCGAGTCCGTTGACGGTGGTATTGACGAACTTCGCTCCAGCGCGGATCCCGGCAATTGCATTGGCAGTCGCCATGCCCAGGTCGTTATGGGTATGAACTTCCAAATCGAGGGAACTGCGCTCGGCCAGATATTTCACTTTGTCGTAGGTCGCAAAGGGGTCGAGGATGCCAAGGGTGTCGCAAAAGCGAAAGCGATCAGCCCCTTCATTTTCGGCGATTCGTAACAGCTCGATCAAAAAATCGAGATCAGCCCGGCTGGAGTCCTCGCCACCGACCGAAACATACAGATTATGCTGTTTGGCAAACCCGAGGGAGCGCTTCAACTGCTCTTTCACCCAAGCGCGGCTTTTGCCCAATTTATGTTGGATGTGCAGATCGGAAACCGACAGAGAGATATCAACCGCCTGCACGCCGGTCGCCAGGGAGGCCTGTATATCCCTGATGACGGCCCTGTTCCAGGTCATCAGTCGGGCGTTCAGCCCTAAATCGACCAATGCCCGAATCGAGGCCTGTTCCTGCTTGCCCATGGCCGGGATACCGCACTCCAGCTCGCCAACGCCAATTTCATCAAGCATAAGCGCAATGCGTTTCTTTTCCTCCAGACTGAAAACAACACCAGCAGTCTGTTCGCCATCGCGCAAGGTGGTGTCATCAATGATAATCTGCTTCTTTTCCAGAGACTTCATGGCTCACCTCAAAAATTTAAAAAGCCCATAACCGTTTTGCACAGGTCAGGGCTACGTTGCCGATCTCTTCGCTGAGCGCCATTGCCCGAAGAGAAATATGATTCTTTTACAGCAAGTGGCGTGCCGTTCTGCAGACGAAGAATTTACCCCATCAGTCGCCAACAGCCAGGAAAGGTTGAACAAAAAAGAGGCATCCGAGCCTTTTTCTGCCTGAAAAACAGCTCAGGTCAACGACCTTGCCATCAACTGCAGATCGGCTAAGCTTTGATGCAATCGGGAGGTCGACAAATGAGTTCTGGTTCGCAGCAAGACCTGCTGCAGGCGCTGCAGCAGCCCGCATGTTACGATCATCCGGTCGAACAGGTGGAATTGATCGAGACCCACATCTCCTGGGTCTTTCTCGCTGGAGATTTTGCTTACAAGGTCAAAAAGCCGTTAAATTTCGGTTTTCTCGATTTTTCCAGCCTGAAAAAGCGCCAGCATTTCTGCGCCGAAGAAATCCGCCTGAACCGGCGCTTCGCCCCACAACTTTATCTTGGCCTGGTTGCCATTGGCGGCAGCGCCGATAATCTGCAGGTCAATGGTCAGCCCCCCCTGGAATACGCGGTGAAAATGCGTCGCTTTCCTCAGTCAGCCCAGCTTGACCGATTGCTGAGCGCCAAAAAACTCAGCCGCCAGCAGTTGGAAGTCTTTGCCAGCTATATTGCCAGGCTGCATCAGGAGGCACCGGTCGCTCCCCAAAGCCAGGATTTTGGCTCACCAGCATCGATCAGAGCGCCAGTCGAGGAAAATTTCAGCCAGATTCGTCCGCTGCTCTCACGAGAAGACACTTCGCAACTGGACGATTTGGCGCACTGGAGCCAGCGGCAGTTAAAAAAACAGCAGGAGCTTTTCTGTCAGCGGAAAACCGCTGGCTTTGTGCGTGAATGCCACGGCGACCTGCATCTGGCCAACATGGCCTGGATCGACGCGCAACCGGTTCTCTTCGACGGGATAGAGTTCAACCAGAACCTGCGCTGGATCGATGTCTGTAGCGACATCGCTTTTCTCATCATGGACCTGGATGACCGCGGTCAGGAAAATTTGGGGTGGGCCTTCTTGAATTGTTATCTGCAGCAAACCGGGGACTACCAGGGATTACAACTGCTCAGATTTTATCTGGTCTACCGGGCGATGGTGCGCGCCAAGGTCACCCGCCTGCGCTTGTCTCAGGCGGGGCTATCTGATGCTGAACGGAAACAGGACCGACAGCTTTTTCAAAGCTATCTCGATCTTGCGACCAGCTATACCAAAACCGGCCAGAGCTTTCTGATCATGACCCACGGCCTGTCCGGCTCAGGAAAAACCACCTTTGCCGGAGAGCTTGCGAGCAATATTGGTGCAATCCATGTCCGCTCCGACCTGGAACGCAAACGATTGCACGGTCTGGAGGCAAAAGCTGCCAGCGGGTCGCCGATTGATGGCGGGATTTACTCTTCAGATGCTTTCGAAAAAACCTACCAGCGCCTGATCGATCTGGCCAGGCAGGGACTTGAGGCAGGTATTCCGGTGATCATCGACGCCTGTTTTCTGCAAAACGACCAACGCGATCTGGCCGCTCAGCTGGCCAGGACGCTTCAAGCTCCCTTGCTCATCCTGGATTTCAGCGTGCCGACCGAAGAGTTACGCCAACGCATCCAGCAGCGGCTTGCGACAGAGAGCGATGCCTCGGAGGCAACCCTTGAGGTTCTGAATCATCAGCTGGCGACCCAACAACCTTTGCGCCCCCAGGAAGCTTCGCTGAGCATCAGCGTTTCTGCCGACACCCAGCCAGATCGGGTCGCTGAACAAATCACTCAACGAATTCGCGAATTCCGCTAGGAGGCTGTCGGACTTTCTGGGTCGAAACGAAAAATTGGCTGCTCGAGACCAGATTTTCGAGAATTTGAGAGCGAATAGCAGGGCTATTTGTCGAAAATTGTCAGAAATATGGACCGATCAGACGATTTTGCAGTCGGTCCGTGATAAATCCGACAGCCTCCTAGAACGGATGTTCGTAAAATAGCAGCAGGGGATCGGTGCCCGGGTTATCATCGTAGATATCGGCATTGGAGATATGCTCATACCTGATGCCGATCCGCCCCTGATTGGTCATCTGGTAAGCGATACTGAGCGAAGAGATGAACTGGAAGGTGCCACCCAGATCTTCGCTGCTCCCTTCATCATGAGCTCCGAAGCCGAAAGCGGGAACAATTCGGAGGTTACCGAAACCCATATCGGCATACAGCTGACCGTACAAATAAACTCCGCCATCGGTGTTCATCAACAAGCCAAGAGCGGGTCCGATAAACAGGTATTTTTTTCCGAAGCGCCACTCGATCTGCCCGGCAACCCCATCTTCGTTCTCATCCAGGTCATAGGTCCCGGCGGCGACCTGAAGATAACTTGCACCGTCTCCGGCGAGGCTGAAACTTCCGGACTGGTAATAGGTTTCCTCTTCAACCGCAAAAGCGCAAGTGGCGAACCAGAGACAGAAAATCAGAACGGTAAAAAGGCTCGTGGCTAAACGCATCATTCCTCCTTATTCGGCAATAACAATAAATTTCTTCGATTGAGGCAAACCGATCAGCCGACATTTTGGCGAAGAAAATAAAAACACTTTCGCCCATCGACCTAAAGTGGCTATTCAAGCATAAAATCGCAGAATATTCACGCCCAAAGCTGACTTATGAGCTCGCTTAGCCGGGCGACTACCCCTTGACCACCAACAGAGGACGCAAACGCGCGACGATTTTGCCGATACCGGCCTGTTGGACGACGCTGACGACATCCAGAACATCTTTGTACGATTCAGAAATCTCTTCGGCCACGGTGGCTTTTGAAGAGGCGCGGAGGGTAATTCCCTTTCCAGCAAGCTCCTCTTCAATATTACGGCCGCGCGCCAGCTTCTTCGCCGCGTGTCGTGATAATACCCGTCCGGCGCCATGACAGGTGGAGCCGAAGGTTTCTTCGAATGCGGTCTGCGTCCCGACCAGAACATAGGAGTAGCGCCCCATATCGCCAGGAATCATCACCGGCTGGCCAACGCTGCGATAGAGCTCAGGCGTTTCCGGATGTCCCGGCGGGAAAGCGCGGGTTGCCCCTTTGCGGTGGACACAGAGGCGGCGCTTTTTACCGGCGAAATGATGGGTCTCCATTTTAGCAATGTTGTGGCAGACGTCATAAATGGAAGAGATCCCCAGATCCGCCGGGCTTTTATTCAGGACCCGTTCGAAACTTTCCCGCACCCAGGCGGTAATCAGCTGCCGATTGGCAAAAGCAAAGTTCGCCGCAGCGGCCATCGCCGCAAGGTACTGCTTGCCTTCCGGGCTGGTCAGCGGCGCGCAGCAGAGCTGCCGGTCAGGCAGCTCAATGGCATATTTATCTGCCGCCCGCAACATCATTTTCAGGAAATCATCGCACACCTGATAACCCAGACCGCGACTTCCGGTGTGGATGGTGACGGTTACCTGGCCGGGAAAAAGGCCAAGGACGTTGGCGGCCTGTTCGTCGCCAATCTCCTCAACCATGTCGACTTCAAGAAAATGATTGCCGCTTCCCAGGGTGCCGAGCTGATTGCGGCCACGCTCCAAAGCCCGGTCAGAAACGAGATCCTGGTCGGCCCCGGCGAGCATCCCCTGCTCTTCGATGTGGTCAAGATCTTCCGCCCGCCCGTAGTCATTTTCCACCGCCCAGCGCGCCCCCTTGCTGAGCACCTGGCGCGCTTCGGCACGACTCAGCTTCAGATCGCTGCGGTGGGAACCGACCCCTGAGGGCACATTGCGAAAGAGTTCGTCCGCCAATCGCGCAACGCGCGGCCGGACCTCCTCAACCGTCAACGCCGTGCGTAGCAGACGCACACCACAATTGATGTCATAGCCAACCCCTCCCGGAGAGACGACTCCTTCTTTGGCATCAAAAGCGGCGACTCCGCCAATTGGAAAGCCATAGCCCCAGTGGATATCGGGCATGGCGATGGAGGGGCCAACGATGCCCGGCAGGGTCGCCACGTTCCGAACCTGCTCCAGGGCCTGTTCCTTCTGCAGCTGCGCCATCATGTTGCGATCGGCGAAAACCAGGCCATCAGTCCGCATCGCTCCGCTTCGCGGGATCCGCCAACGGCAGGCATCGATCTGCTCGACCTTGATACTCATCGCCGGCTCCTCTGGTCGGAAAAAAGGAGGATCATTTTAGAGATCGACAAAGACCTGCGCCCGCCAGCCATGGTCCGTTGCCTCGACTTCGGCTTGATGGTAGGTGATCGCTTTGATTTCGCGCTCCAGGACATGCCGACCAGGCACCCAATTTTCCCCTTTGACCCTGGCTTTTAAGCTCTGCCCATTAATCGCCAGGACCTCAAAGCTTGCGGGAAGGAATCGATGCACTTCCAACAGGTACAACAGCTCACCCAGCCAGTTGACCAGCAGTTCAACCTGATCCTGAGCGGTCAATTCCAGGATGATTTCTTCCCGAGATTGAATCTCCTGGCAACTGGTCAAAATCTGCCGCAGCCCCAGGGCCGCCTGCTGAAACAGCGCCGGAAGGCTCTCCCCTTCGGCTTCAATGCCCATATCGGCGGTATGTTCCAGCAAGCGAAACCGGTTCATTCTCGAAGGCCTGCACCTTTTTCGTAGAGAGACTTACTCAGGTATCTGGCTACGCACTTCGCTGAACCAATCGGCGAACCGGGGTCAGTGGAGCGAAGTGTATGGCCTGATCCAGGCTTCAAGTGCTGCGTTCCCAGTTGACCCGGCAGATATCGGGGTTGCCAGCCCAGCTGATTTTCAGTTCACCACTGTGAGCACGATGAACAACCCGTCCCAGATGTTCAGCCAGCTTTTCTTCTGTGGTTTCAATCACCAGCGCGTCTTCCCGCCGGGTCATCTTCATGACCCGCTGGAGAGGATTTCTATCATAAGCCTTGCTCACTTCGTTCTTTACGATATTACGAATTTCCTCCTCATGATCCCAGAGATAACTGCCTTTAAGGGTGACAATTCCTTCCGGATAACCGGCATCCGCTTTCTGACAGGCGGGGCAGGTTATCCAGTTGATGGTCGAACTCAGCTCTAGCGCCCGGTAGGCTTCCGGATCGCGCGACCAGCGATTTCTGTGATAGGCAGTTTTACAGCTGGTACACAATGCCGGTTCTTTGAGTCCTTCAGAAGGCAAAAAGGGATCGGTGCTGGTCCGCTTGCGACCTCGCTTATCACTGATACCAAATTTCCTTACGTCCTTTTGCATTTCCGTCCCCCTTCCTATTTTCCAGGGTCCCATCTCCAGGCTGCCAAGCTGTTGAAGAATTCACAGCCCTTTCTTCCAGTATAGTCGCTGTCCAGCAGCTTTCCAGCGTCCCCAAGGATTAAAAAAGCATTGCCAGGATAACTGGTTAAGATCAAAAACGACCTGTAAGAGAAATCTCGGGAAGACATCCAAAAACGTTTCCAGAGTCAGAGCAACCAACCTCTTGCAAACTTTGCCTATAAAACAGGCAAAGTTGTTTGAAAAAACGCCCACACACATTGCAAGCACTCCACCAAACCCATTTAATTACCCACCGCTTAAGATGGCGAGGCTTTTGCAAAGAAAGACTCCCGACGTGACAAAGATGTCCCGCCACCTTGATCCCCTCCCAATGATGCGATGGGCTTGATTTGACTCTGGAAGCGACAGAAAGGATCAACCCTTGGCAGACAAACCGAAGATTAAAGAGCTGCTCAATGAGAGCGCCTGTGAACATAACCAGACCAAGCAAGCTGCCTGCAATGCGCCGACCCCTGGCGCAACAACCGGCGGTTGCGCTTTTGAAGGGGCCCAGATTTCACTCTTCCCCTATGCCGATGCCGCTCATCTGGTCCACGGACCGATGACCTGCCTGGCCACAAGTTGGGAAACCCGTGCCACCAAGACCAGCTGGGCGGGACGGGACCTGACCCAGGTGGGTTTTACCACCGATGTCAGCCTCAATGATGTGGTCTTCAGCGGCGAAGAGAAACTCACCGCCTCCATCGACTACATTATGGAAAAATATCGCCCGGAGGCGGTTTTTGTTTATGCCACCTGCGTCACCGCCCTGATCGGCGATGATCTCGATCAGGTCTGTAAGCTGGCCGCCGAAAAACATGGCGTGCCGATGATACCGGTGCATGCCCCAGGCTTTGTCGGCAGCAAAAACCTCGGCAGTCGCCTGGGCGGCGAAGCGGCATTGCGGGATCTGATCGGCACCAAAGAGCCGGAAAAAACCACCCCTTTCGATATCAATCTGATCGGCGAATACAACGTCACCGGCGATATGTGGCAGTACTCTCATCTGCTCGACGAACTCGGGATATCCGCACCGCCCATCGCGCCAAGCTGAACGTGATCGTCTGTGCCAAGTCACTGATCTCATTGACCCGCAAAATGCAGGAAAAGTACGGCATCCCCTCAGTTTCGCTCTCTTTTTATGGCAAACGGGATACCAGCAACGGCCTGTTGGCGATTGCCGAGGCCTTGGGCGATGCCGAGCTGCTCGAGCGCACCAGAAAACTGATCGCCCGCGAAGAGGCCAAGCTTGAAGCCAGGCTGTTGCCCTACCGGGAAATTTTCGCCGGCAAAAAAGCGGTCCTCAACACCGGCGGCAACAAAACCTGGTCGATCGCCTCGGCCCTGCAGGATCTCGGCATCGAGGTGGTCGCCACCGCGGTCAAGAAAGCCACCGCGGATGATCGGGAGAAAGCCAGAGAATACCTTGGGGAGGATGGCGTATTGATGATGAACCCGGGTGCCGAGCAAGCCAAATTGATCGATGAACGGGGCGCGCACCTGCTCCTCGCCGGCGGCCGCTCTCTTTACACCGCCATTAAAAAAGGGATCGCCTTCGCCGACGTCAATCAGGAGAAGAAAAAGAGTTACGGCGGCTATGACGGCCTGCTGAATCTGGCCGAAGATCTGAAAAATGCGCTGGAAAACCCGGTATTCAAGCTGGTCGCACGGAGGGCTCCATGGGAGAAGTAAGCCATAAATCGAACAAACCGCTGCAGGTCAACCCCTTCAAGCTCAGTCAGCCGATGGGCGCCACCCTGGCCTTTTTAGGGATCGACGGCTGCATGCCGCTGATGCACGGCGGCCAGGGCTGCACCAGCTTTACCAAGGTTTACTACACCCGCCATTTCAGCGAACCGATCGCCATTCAGACCAGCGCCGTGACCGATGCCATTGCAGTGCTCGACGGTGGCGATTACAGCATCGTCGAATCGGTGAAGAACATCACTAAGAAAGTGACTCCCAGCCTGATCGGTCTGCACACCACCGGGCTGCCGGAGACCAAAGGGGATGATATCCGCGGGGTTGCGGCGCAGGTGGAATATCCGCTGGTTTACGTCAACACCCCCGATTACGAAGGCGGTTTCGAAAGTGGCTGGGCACTGACCTGCAAGGCGTTGATTGAACAATTGGTGGCCCCCTGAGACACCACCGATGCAAGGAAGATTGTCATACTGCCGCATGTCAGTCTGCAGCCGATTGAGTTGGAAAAGATCAAAGACTGCTGTGAGGCGTTCGGCTTGA
>CAMYNR010000019.1 GCA_947259715.1 uncultured Desulfuromonadales bacterium | reverse complement strand
GCGTGCCATGTGAGCCTCCTGAAAGAGTGCGGGAGCTGTTGCTGCCCTTTTAAATTTAAGGAACTTTGTTGCTGTTCCGTGTTTCTTGCCCTTCTATATTTCCAAGCTTTGTGCCAACTGTATGTAAAAAATGTACATTTTTATTATTCAAGTAAAAACAAATACTTACGGAGCTATTGGCGAGCTGTCGAAAAAAATCCCAGATTGTCCGCTTTGTTGCATGTGCAACGCTTGTGAGGGGGCTTTTGAGGTTATATCTGGGGAATATTCCCATAAAGAATGCATTGGCAAACAGGAAAAGCCCCGCTCTATGCAGGTATCAGGGAAAATATGCGCTTTTATGGTGTTGCAATTAGAACCGCGTTATTTGCATGTTGCATTGGTTGGTGCGAAGAAGGCGCCGCAACGGGTGCAACAGGGAATTTTCTCTCATCAGGCGGGAATAAAAAAAATATACACCAGGAGGTCGGAAAAAAATTTGTTGAGAGCGATGAATCGACTCGGCGGGAGCAGGTTTTGAGTGGCTTTGACGGGGTAGCTGTGGCCGGGGGCGCAGGCTTCCGGCCATAGCTACCAGTTCTGCTGCAAGGAACCAGGAGATATTCTTTTCTGGATATGCACTGATGTTCCACTGGCCAGGTTCGCCGATTGGTTGAACGAAGTGCATGGCCAGATATTCTTATTTTACTGCCTGCTCAACCATGTAGTCGACGGCAGCTTTGACTTCGTCATCTTTTAGGGAAGAATTGCCGCCCTTGGCGGGCATGCTGCCTTTGCCCTGCAATGAGCTTTGATAGAGTTGCTCCTTGCCCCCTTTCAGGCGACTTTCCCAGGCGGCGCTGTCATCAAGCTTTGGCGCGCCGGCAATCCCATTGTCATGGCAGCTTGCACAGGATTTTTGATACACCTCTTCGCCAGACATGGCGACACAGTTCCCTGCCGCCAAAACAAAGAGTGCAAGCAGGAGAAGCAAAGCGAGAGTGGTCTGTTTCTTCATAATTCCTCCTGATGAGAGTAGGTCGCTTTCAGCTATGGGCTATGGGCATGCAGTGGGCCCGATTCGCCGATTGATTGAGCGAAGTGCAGAGCCAGATCGTTCATTCTAGAGCTTAGTATACGTTGCGATTCCAGCGGTGCAATACAGGTCAATGATTTTTCGTCGCTCAAAGGTGATCTGACAGACGGGTTCTGGCCAGGTTTTCGTGAGCTAGCCGAGGCTGCTAGCGAATCTGCAGCGGTCTTCAGTTTATTGGCCTATCGGCGACAGCAGTGATAGCAGCTCTTCTGTACCGATCCCGGCTAAAGGTTCCTGCTCCTTTCCCTGTTGGTAGACGCCGTCGGCCAGCCGCTGTTTCTTCTCTTGGAGTTGGAGGATTTTTTCTTCTATTGTGCCGCTTGCGATCAGTTTGTAAACGAAAACCGGTTTCTCTTGGCCGATCCGGTGGGCGCGGTCGGTTGCTTGATTTTCTGCCGCCGGGTTCCACCAGGGATCGTAGTGGATGACCGTATCGGCGGTGGTCAGGTTGAGCCCGACCCCGCCCGCTTTGAGGCTTATGAGAAAGACCGGCACAGCGCCACTTTGAAAGGCGGCGATGGCGGCATCCCGCTTGCGGGTCTGCCCGGTTAGCTTGCTGTACCCGATATTGCGGGTTACCAGTTCCGCTTCGATCAGGCTGAGCATCGAGGTGAACTGGGAGAAAACCAGGATTTTGCGCTCTTCCTCCAGCAGTTTTTCCAGCAACTCCATCAGGGTTTCCAGCTTGGCCGATTGTTTGACTTTGCTGGCGCTCTCCAGTTTTACCAGGCGCGGATCGCAGCAGGCCTGCCGCAGCTTCAGCAGCGCATCGAGAATCTCGATATGGCTCTTCTGCAGACCTTTGCGCTCGAGCAGGGCGCTGAGTTTTTTCGTCATAGCCAGGCGCAGACTCTCATAGAGTTTGGCCTGAGGGCCACCCAGTTCTGCTTCGCGGATCATCAGAGTTTTAGGCGGCAGCTCCCGGGCAACCTGCTCCTTAGTCCGACGCAGCACAAAAGGGGCGAGCCGCTGTTGCAACTGCTGTTGCCGGCTTGCATCCTGATGCTTTTCGATCGGGTTGCGGAACAGCTGGGTAAACTTTTTCTGGCTGCTCAAAAAGCCGGGCATCAAAAAATGGAACAACGACCAGAGTTCACCCAGGTGATTTTCCAGCGGGGTGCCGGTCAGGCAAAGGCGATGAATGGCCTTGATTTCGCCAGCGGCCTGAGCCGTTTTGGCGCGTGGATTTTTGATTGCCTGGGCTTCATCGAGGATCAGGCTGTGATAGGTTTGCTGTTGGTGTAGAGCGAGATCCCGGGTGAGCAGCGCGTAGCTGGTGACGATCAGATCATATCCGGCCAGATGCTGAAAATGTTCGGCGCGTTGCGGGCCGTGAAGAACCAGACAGTTGAGGTCAGGGGTGAAGCGTTTGGCCTCGCGCTGCCAGTTGCTCAAGACGCTGGTTGGGGCGACGATCAGGGCTGGGTGGTCGAGGCGTCCAGCCTCTTTTTCGAGCAGTAGATGGCTCAAGGTTTGGATTGTTTTGCCGAGCCCCATGTCATCGGCAAGCACTCCGTTGAAGCGATATTCTCTTAAGAATTGCAACCAGGCCAGTCCCTGCAACTGGTAGCAACGAAGTTCTGCGGTGAGCCCTGCCGGGACGGCAGCAGGAATGACGCCTTGAAAATTTTTCAGCTTTTCGGCTAATTGGCGCAGTTGTGTGCTGCCCTGCCAGTTCAGCTGATGGCCGCTATCCTCAAGACGGGTTTCGATCTCCGTCAAACTATGGGCCAGGGAGCGGGGAAGCTTGATCCGGCCTGTCCCGTCGAGTTGCGGATCCTGAAACAGTTCGACCAGGGTATCGAGTACCGGTTTCAGTACCGAAGGTGGGATCTCCAGCCAGCGGTTCCCCTCCAGGCGGTGCATAAGCGGCTGCTCAGTTCCTTCATTCTTTTCCAGCCATTGGAGCAATAACGGCAGCAATTCGATTCTGTGCCCATCATGCTCGATACAAAGGCCGACCTCGAACCAGTCGACAGAGGTCTCGTCAATATCTGCCTGCAGCCTGGTTGCCGTTTCGAAGCTGATGACAAAGCTCGGATCGACCTCGATCCGCCAGCCATCCGCTTCCAGCTGCGGCAGTTCGGTGAGGAAGTCCTTCCAGGCCAGGGCCGATTCGGCCAGGCTGTCAACAGCAAACAGCAGATCCAGTTCGCCCTCTTCGGACAGAGAGTCTGCCGTAGGGTTAAAGTTCTTCTCCTGCAGAAACTGGAGGGTTCTTAGTTCCGCCTGAGGATGCCGCTTGATGTGCCAGTCCTGGTCGCCTTGGCGAAGGAGTTCCGATTCCAGGCCGGTCAGCAGTTGCGGCGGCAAACTCAAGGGGCCGTAGTCAAAGCGCAGGCGCGCCAGGTGATGGCGGGAACCGGTCGAACTGGCCACGGAGTGCAGTATCAGGTGGGGAGCTGGTGGCTGGTCAAGGTTGTTGATCTGCAGCTCCACCGGCAGCGGAATGCTTTCAGGCGGCAGTTTTTCTAATAGAAAGTAACTGAGCTCGCTCAGCTGGTCTTCTGTTGCTGGTGGCAAGACCGACAGCGAATGCAAAAGCTCTGTTGAGAACGGCTGTTCAATTGGACCGCACTGATGGTTTTGGGTATCCAGATACCAGGGGGGAGAGGTCGGGATCAACAACCAGTCGGAAGGTCCGTCTTCGAGTTTGATCTCCAGGTGGGTCTTATGGCCTTCGGTCAGCCAGGCAAAACTGGCCTTGCGGCTTGGACCGAAATCGAGCGGCGGGTTGTCGCTGGTCTGGAAAAAACAACGGCCGCTTTGCAGCAGGCGCTGCAGAACCAGGAAGCCGACATCGCCAGCGAGCTGCGGCAATAGATTCGAATAGCTGTCCTGTTGGATCAGCAGCTGGGCAATTTCCCGGTCCACTGGCAGCGCTACGGATGAAGCGCCATAACTGTAATAACTGTAGCCGTTAAGATCGTCCAGATCAAAGTGGTTGCATTTTCCCCAGCCGCCTCTTTTGAGCAGCCGAGTTTTGACGGTTTTAAGTTCGATACCCTGGTTGCGTCCATGAAGGCTAGGCTGAAGCAGGTGCAGCAGGCAGGCTTGACCCGGCTCTGGAAAGTTAACTGCATCGGCATTTTGCAGGCGTTGAATGGTTTCTTGCTGCCAGTCGTGCAGTGCGGAGGCCTGCTGGTCGCTACGTTGTTCAAAAATCGGCAGATTCAGCTCGATCCACTCCAGCAGTACAGCCACGACATGTTTGCAATTTGTGCCGACAGGACAGGTGCAAAAACCGTTAATCCGGTTGCGTTTTGCTGGAGAAAAGTAAATTTCCTGCTCATATGGATAGGGCCTGCTGCCATCGACCTCGCCATAGATCGCCCGGTTTTCCTCATCCCATTCGGCAACGAGAACGCGACCTTCGCGTTGATAGCGCAAACCGCGTTGATAGGGACGAACTCCACAGCTTTTACGGATTTCTTCAATCGTCAATTCAAAGGGCATTCAGTCTGCTCTTCCGTGATTTCGTGGCTGATAAAATCGATTCGTAATGGTGAACTGCCGTGGGAATATTACTTGGTTGAAAGGGTAGAAGTAAAATATTTCCTATTTCAAGGCTCTGACTTGCTTCTTTTTGGGGGAGGGGGCTTGGGCTGGGGAACGAATAAAGCCGCTTTCCGGAACGCCAGGTGGCTTGGTCCAGTGAAAGCGGCTTTTCAGATGCGGCAGCCCTTGCTCGGGATGCCGCGGTAAGTGTTTGCAGCTGTTAAAGGTGTTTGCTTTAAAAATTGCTGTTCGTTCAGCCGGTCAGTTTTGTTGCTATCAGGGGCCAGGCAACCAGGGCGACCGTGCAGAGCAGGGTCCCTCCCAGGCAGGCCGACATCAGGCCCAGCCAGAGATTTGCCAAAGGATTTGAGGTTGTGCCCTGCTCGATGTTTTTGATTTGTTCAAATGTGCTAGTTGCGGTTGCCATGAAACGGTCTCCTGATTTTCGTCAATGTAGTAAAGGCTGATTTTATAGCGGTTGGCTTGCTCAGCCAGCGATCATCTTGGCGATGATCGGCCAGGCGACCAATACAGCAGTGCAGAGCGCGGTGCCGCCGAGACAGACCGCCAGGATGCCGAGCCAGAGGTTGGCCAATGGATTCGAGGCAGCTTGTTCGGCACTGTGTTCAACAACTTCACTTTGTTCGATTGAGGAAGCGACTGCGTTGGTCATGATGTTTCTCCTGTCTTAGCTTTTTGGGGAATAGAATAATCGTCAATAAAAGATCTTCAGCTCAGCCGGCGACCATCTTGGCGATGATCGGCCAGGCGACCAGCACGGCAGTGCAGAGCGCGGTGCCGCCGAGGCAGACAGCCAGAATCCCGAGCCAGAGGTTCGCCAGAGGGTTGGATTTCGCCTCATCAGCAATCTGGTCTTTCACTTCAGGCGTGCCATGTGAGCCTCCTGAAAGAGTGCGGGAGCTGTTGCTGCCCTTTTAAATTTAAGGAACTTTGTTGCTGTTCCGTGTTTCTTGCCCTTCTATATCTCCAAGCTTTGTGCCAACTGTATGTAAAAAATGTACATTTTTATTATTCGAGGAAAAACAAATACTTACGGGACTGTTGGCGAGCTGTCGAAAAAAATCCCAGATTGTCTCCTTTGTTGCAAGTGCAACACGAAAGACGGGTGTTTTTGAGTCATATCTGGGGAATATTTCCATAAGTGACGCATAGGCAAACGGGAAGAGTCCCATTTTATGCAGATATCGGGGATAAAATGCGCTTTTGTGGTGTTGCAATTAGAACCGCGTTATTTGCATGTTGCACTTTGTATTGCGGAAAGTGCAGCGCAACGGGTGCAACGCAGGGTAGGCGCGCTCGAGGGGGTGAATGAAAAAAATATACAGGCAGGTGATGGGAAAAAACCTGCTTATTACATCTTGCGAGGTCTTTCAGGCGTTGGGATGAGAGTTGCCCAGTCCATATTTATGCAGCTTGCGGGCAACGGTCGGTTGACTCATGCCGAGGGCGCTGGCGATCAATTGCTGTCGTCGATAGCGTTTGCTCGCCTCGCTCAGCACGCTCCTTTCAACCGATTCGAGAATCTGCGCCATGCTCATTTCTTCCGGCCAGCCGCCGAGGGCCAGTTCGGCGTTGCCAACCGCTCCTGAAAGCACAGCCTGCGGCAGGTCATTGACATCGATCAGTTCGGTTTCGGACATCACTACCAGGCGTTCGCAGATGTTCATCAGTTCGCGCACATTCCCCGGGTAGTGGTATTTGCTGAGCAGATCAAGGGCGGCAGCCGTCAGGCGCCTCTGGCTCTTGTAGCGCCGGGCGAAATGGTCAATATAGGAATGAATCAGCGGCAGCAGGCACTCCCGCCGCTCGCGCAGCGGCGGGATGCTTAAGGGGATGACACTGAGGCGATAGTAGAGATCGAGGCGGAAAGTACCTGCTTCGACCATGGCATCCAGGTCGCGGTGGGTGGCCGCCAGGATGCGCACATCGACCTGGCGGCTCTGGGTGCTGCCAAGCCGGCAGAGCTTGCCGTCTTCCATAAAGCGCAGCAGCTTGACCTGGGCTGACAGTGGCAGTTCGGCGACCTCGTCAAGGAGGATAGTGCCGCCGTCAGCCAGCTCCAGGTGGCCAGGTTTGGGGCCGGCGGCGCCGGTAAAAGCGCCCTTGTCATAACCAAAGAGTTCCGCCTCAATCAGGGCCTCCGGGATGGCACCGCAGTTGATCTTGATGATCGGCTGTTCGGCGCGGCGGGAATTCTGGTGAATGAGATCGGCGATTAAACCTTTGCCGACCCCCGATTCGCCGAGAATCAGCAGGGTGGAATCGACTTCGCTGACCTTGCGGGCCTGCCGCAGCGCTCTCTGCATGGCGGGACTTTTGGCAATGATGGGTTGGTTGTCCCGCCGTTGCTGCTGCAGTTCCAGCATCTGCTGGCGGAACTGGTCACCAAGCGCCCGCTGCTCTTCGAGTTGCCGCTGCAGGCGGTCCATTTCGGTGATGTCGCGTTCGCTGACCACCACCCGAATCAGCTCTCCGGCGTCATCGAAAACCGGTGTCGCAGTCGAGATCAGTTTGCGGCCATGGCGGTTTTCCTGCAGCAGGCTGACCTGTTCGCGCCGCTCGATCGCTTCCAGGGCCGCCGAGGGGAGGATCACCAGGCCTTCCGCGGCCGCCTCCAGGTAGTCGCGACCGACCAACTGGGTCGCCGAAGCATTGTTGATCCGCTCCGAGGCCGGGTTGACACGAAGGATCCGCCCCTTGCCGTCGCAGACGAACAGCCCGTCGGACGAGGAGTCGATGATCGTGTCATGTTCCCAGGTCAGTTCTTGAACTTTTCGGTTCATTTGTTTTTGCTCTGCAAAAACAGGAACAAGGACCAAGGTTCAAGGAGCAAGGAAGTCGCTTTAGACTCAACCTGGAACCTTGGACCGAGAACCTTGAACGACATCAGCACCGGGACGGTCATTGTTTCCATCAGGTAGGCGCCGACTTCGCCCAGGGTGTGATGGCCGCGACGGGCCTGGGCGAAGGCGCCCATCACCAACAGATCGATCCCCTCATCTGCGCAGCGGCTCAGCAGCAGATCACCGACACTGAGCTCGCCGGCGTTCAGTTTTTCGCTGGTAATCGGCAACTGATAGCGCTTCAGGTGGTCACAGATATCGGCATTGTGGGACTTGTGGGCTTCATCGCCACCCCGGCCATGGATGCTGATCACCCGCACCGAGTCAGCATTGTTCAGCAACGGCAAAGCATCGTGCAGAGCACGGGTCGATTCGGGGCCTCCGCGCCAGGTCAGCATGACCCGCTTGCCGAGGGTCTTGACCTGACCGGCATAAGGAACGATCAGTACCGGCCGCCCTGAGCCGAGCACCGCTTTTTCCGGCAGGCTGGGCGGGATGGTGCGATCAGGAACCTCATAGTCGGTCTGGCTGACCACCAGCAGATCATGGTAGTGGGCATGCAGGTTCAGCGCGTTTGGCAGATCCAGACCCGATTTCAGGCTGTCGACGCAGATCCAGCCCATCTCCAGGCCGGACGGTTTGAGGGCCTGGACGAACCGCGCTTTCGCTTCATCGGCCAGCTCCTGCGGCGGTCGATGGTGGGGCGCATAATAGGGGTGGGGGATCACGTAAAGACCGGTCAGCCGGGCCTGTTGCTGTCTGGCCAAAAGGATCGCCGCTTCAAGCCGCGACGTGCAGGTCGGGCGATGATCGATATGGATGAGGATATCTTTGAGGTTCATTTTTTTGCTCCCTGATGGGAATCTATTTTGTTCCCGTAGGGGCAGACCCACGTGTCTGCCCTTGTCCGTGGTGCCTCTCTGCCCCTGGCAGAAAACCGGTCCTGCCTGATTGAACCAGGGCGAACACATGGGTTCGCCCCTACAGCATCAATGCTTCTTCCCCAGGTAGGCTTCCTG
>CAMYNR010000018.1 GCA_947259715.1 uncultured Desulfuromonadales bacterium | reverse complement strand
CAAGCGAATGTGCTGATTGACGCCGAACTGGTGAAAAAGTGCAGTTTCCGGACAGAAACTAATTAAATCAGGCTTGGCAATGAGCAACCACCTTGCTGGCTACCCACGGCCAAGCAAGGTGAAACTAGGCTTTTTCTCCAGAGGTTTCGCCTTTCGGATAATCGCCCTTGTCATAATCATTACCACAAGCCAAGGCTGCTCCAGCAAAGGTTAAACTGAACAACATTGCTGCCAAAAGAGCCATCAAGCTCATTTTTTTCATCACAGACTCCTTATCATTTAGTAGCAGGTCTATTTTCTCTATAGATTGAATCGTACCGCACTTTGAAAAAGATTCTCAATATCGACAGAAAAAATATCTGCTTCCCTGCTGATAAAAATCTATACTGAGGTCTTTAAGGAGTTCATTGTGTCATCGGTTCGCGATAATTTTATTTTTGCCTATCAACACCCCTTGGGAGACACTCATGTCAGCACCCGATCCGGAAAAAATCTTCGCCCAGCTGCTCTCAACAACCCAGCACCTGCCGCAAGGCTTTTCTGTTGCTGAATCCCAGCAGATGACAGATTTAATGCTCCAGTCCTGGTCCGCCATGGTCCAGCGGTCACTGGAGAACCCGGCAGAATGGCTGCAGACTGTCAGTGGCTTTTACCAGGACCAATTTCGGCTCTGGCTTAATATGTTCAGTCCATCCCCCGAAACCGACGTGACTCCCGAGCCGGGCGACCGTCGTTTTTCTGCCCCTGAGTGGGAGACAAGCCCGCTGCACAATTATCTGAAGCAGTCATATCTGCTCTCCTCGCGTTGGCTGAAGGAACGCGTTGCGGAATCTGGCCTGGATGAGGCGACGCAGAAAAAAAGTGACTTTTACACCCGCCAGTTCATCGATGCCCTCTCACCGACCAATTATCCGCTGACCAATCCCGAGGTCCTCAAGGAGACCCTGGAGAGTAAAGGCCAGAACCTGCTGCAGGGCCTTGAGAACCTGCTTCAGGATATAGAGAAAGACCGCATCAGCATGACCGATGAATCAGCTTTCGAGCTGGGCAAGAACCTTGCGGCCACGCCGGGCTCGGTGGTCTTTCAGAACGAACTCTTTCAACTGATCCAGTTCCGGCCGCTGACCGAAACGGTCAGTGATCACCCGGTGCTGATTGTTCCCCCCTGCATCAACAAATATTACGTTCTCGATCTGTCGGAAGATAATTCCTATGTGCGCTATTGCCTGGAGCAGGGCAACAACGTCTTTATCATTTCCTGGCGCAATCCGGATGAATCGCTCGGCGATAAAACCTGGGACGACTACCTGACGGAAGGCACCATCCCGGCGATCAAGGCGGTGAAAAGCATCACCGGGGCAAAAAAAATCCACGGCGTCGCCTGGTGTATCGGCGGCACCATGCTGGCGACGACCATGGCGGTGCTGGCGGCAAAACGTAACAAGCCCTTTGCCTCGGCCACCTTTTTTACCACCCTGCTCGATTTTTCCGATCCGGGTGAACTCGGTGTATTTATCGATGCAGACCAGGTCAAACAGCAGGAAGAAAAGCTCGCCGAAGGCGGGGTCCTGCCCGGCAAACAGCTGGCGACAACCTTTGCCATGCTGCGCGCCAACGATTTGATCTGGAACTACGTGGTCAACAACTACCTGAAAGGGAAAACCCCGCCGCCCTTCGACATTCTCTACTGGAACAGCGATTCCACCAATATGACCGCGGCCATGTACACCTGGTATCTGCGCCGGATGTACCTGGAGAACAAGCTGGTCGAACCCGGCGGGGTCGAGCTGTGCGGCGTTCCGGTGGATCTGGGCAGAATCGACTGTCCGGTCTATTTCCTTTCGGCCATTGAAGATCACATCGCCCCGTGGAAAACCACCTATATTGCCACCGACCACCTGAAAGGGCCGATCGATTTCGTTTTAGCCGCCAGCGGGCATATCGCCGGGGTGCTGAACCCGGCGCATAAAAACAAGCGGCATTTCTGGGTCAATGGGGAAACCGGCCAGGGCGCCGACCATTGGCTGGCAACGGCCGAGACCGTTCCCGGCAGCTGGTGGCCACACTGGGATCGCTGGTTGAAGAGCCATGCTGGCAAACAAATCCCCGCGCCGGTTCAGCTCGGCAATCAGGACTATCCGGAAATTGAAGCGGCGCCAGGGTCGTTTGTTCTGGCCAGGGAGAAATAATTAGTGAGCATCCGGAAACTCCGGATGCCACTGTGTGGGTTCCAGAATGGAAACGCACCTTTGGAAAGGATAGAACCATGAAGGCAAAAATAGAAATCGACGCAACCCCACAGGAGCTGAGAACCCTATTCGGGCTCCCCGATGTCGAATCCCTTCAGCAGGAGATGCTGGAGAAAATCCGCGCAAAAATGGATGAGAGCCTCGAGAGCAGTGATCCGGCCGCATTGATGAAGCTGTTCATGCCGATGCCTGACCAGATGAAGTCCTTCCAGTCGCTGCAGGAGAGTTTCCTGCGGGCAATGACCAAGGGGATGGATTTGTCCGCCGGGGAAAAGAAAGGCTAGAATAAAGAGAAGCCTGGCAAAAGGGATCGAAGCTATGGAAGGCCACCATTTCATCTGCTATTCCACCATCGATGGGTCGGACGCGGCACAGCGGCTCTACGCTGAGCTGAAAAGTGGTCAGCCGGCTTTTTCCGCCTGGCTCGATAAACATCACATCCGCCCGGGCCGGGACTGGGACGAACAGGTGGTCGAAGCGATCCGCTCCTGCGCCAGCCTGCTGTTTCTCATGTCGACCGACAGTGTCGAGCCACAATCGGTCTGCAAACAGGAATGGAGCCGCGCTCTCCAGTACAAAAAACCGATCATTCCATTGCTCCTCGAGCCTGAGGTTGAAATGCCCTTCCGCCTCGGCAGTCGCCAATATCTCGACTTCAGCGGCGACTTTGAGGGCGCGGTCAAACAACTGCGCCAGCATTTTCAATGGCTATCATCGCCCCAAGGAGTCCTTCAGGCGCTGCAGGAACGGCTCGCCGATGCCCAGCGCGATCTGCGCCGTGCGACCGATGAGCGGATCGGCCAGCGCATTCAGGATGAGATCGACGAGCTGACCCGACAGATCCAGGAGCAGGAACGGCTCATCCGCGACCCGCAGGGAGCGGCCCAGCGGGTCGCCGAAAACATTCAGCGCGGTCTGGAGCGGGAACGCCGTCCAGCGGATAAACCGCAACGCAAAACCTCGCGGAAATTCATCAATCCGCCCCCGGCCATCGCCCCCAGCTACTTTCCGAACCGCTTTATTGAGACCGGACTGGTGGTCGACTTTCTGCGCGACCCCGCCAAACGCCTGATGACGGTGGTCGGCCGGGGAGGGGTGGGCAAAACCGCCATGGTCTGCCGCATTCTCAAAAGCCTGGAACAAGGCGAGTTACCCGATGACCACGGTTCCCTGAGCCTGGCAGGAATCGTCTATCTGAGCAGCAGCGGCACCCGCCGGGTCAACTTCTCCAACCTGTTCGCCGATCTGCTCAAGCTGCTCCCCGAAGCGACACGCCGGCCCCTGGAAAGCCTGGCCAAAGATCCCCGTGCGGCGGCCGCTGACAAGCTGGCGGCGCTGCTGCATCAGCTGCCCGAGGAACAGTTCGTCGTCCTGCTCGACAACTTCGAGGATCTGATCGATCCGCAGACCCACAATATCGGCGATGACGAGCTGGATGAGGCACTGCGGGCCTTACTGACTTTGCCGCACCATGGCGTCAAGGTCCTCCTCACCACCCGCGTCGCCCCGCGCGACCTGGCTTTGCTGGAACCGGCCCGCCAGAGCCGCATCGACCTCGACCAGGGTCTGGAAAGCCCCTATGCGGAAAACATCCTGCAAGCGATGGACGTCGACGGCAAGCTCGGCCTGAAAACAGCCCCGCCCGCTTTGCTCGCCGAAGCGCGTCAGCGCACCCTCGGCTTTCCCCGCGCCCTGGAGGCGTTATTCGCGATTCTCTCCGCCGACCGCCACACCTCTTTGGAAGAAGTGTTACAGCAAGCCGACCGGACCTTGCCGGAAAACGTTGTCGAAGTGCTGGTTGGCGAAGCCTTCAACCGCCTTGATGCCACCGTCCAGAGAATCATGCAGGCGCTGGCGATATACGCGCAACCGGTCCATCCGACCGCCGTGGACTATCTGCTCCAGCCCTTCCTGCCAGGCATAGACAGCGCGCCGATTCTCAATCGGCTGGTCAGCATGCATTTTGTCCGCAAAGAAACCGGCTGTTACTTTCTGCATCCGGTGGATCGCAGCTATGCCCTGCAAAGCATCCCCCCCGGTCAGGAAGCCGACCGCCAGGTCAGCGACCGTACCCCCTTCAGCCAATTCGCCCTGCTCCATCGCGGCGCCGAATACTTCCGCCAGGCGCGCAAGCCGCGCGAGGACTGGAAAACCATTGAGGATCTGCGACCCCAGCTGGCCGAATTCGAGCTGCGCTGCAACGGCGGAGACTACGCCTGCGCCGCAGAGGTTCTCTTGGAGATCGATTTCAGCTACCTGATGATCTGGGGCGACTACCAACAAACCGCGCGCATGCATGAGCGACTGCAGGACAAGCTCGCGGATCTCTGGCTGCAACAGAACAGTTACGGCAATCTGGGCACGGCCTATTACTGGATGGGCCGTTATCCGGAAAGCATCGCCAGTTACGAAAAGGCCCTGAAAGCAGCCCGCAGCGCGGCCGACAGCTGGGGAGAGAGCGCCTGGCTCGGCAGCTTGGCCAATTGCTACGGAGAACTCGGCGAGACACCGCGCGCCCTGGAGTATTACCGGCAGGCACTGGAGCTGGCCCAGCAGCTCGGCGATCCGCGCATCGAGGCCCCGCATATCAACAATATCGGTTATTATCTGGTCGACATCGGCCAGAACGCCCAGGCCCGCGATCATCATCGGCAAGCCCTGGAGATCTCCCGGGAGACCAACGATCCGATTGGCGAATCGATCCATATCGCCAATCTCGGCATCCGCACCCATGACCTGGGGCAGACCGAACAGGGCATCCAATACTGCGAAACCGGGCTGGCCATGGCACAAAAAGCAGGCTACCGCTACAGCGAATCGGTCAGCCTGACCTATCTTGGCGATATCTTTCTCGATCAGGGCGAATACGCAAAAGCGCTTGAATACTACCAGGAGGCGCTGAAAATCAGCGCCGAGATCAGCAACATTCAGTTTCGCGACCTGGCCGAGTGGGGCCTCTCCCTCACCCATCTCTGCCTCGGTCATCTGAACGAAGCCAGCCGCTTTGTGGCGGAGGCGATCAGCCATGAGGTCCCGCGCACCAATTACGCCGATTTCGCTTTGCAGGGCCTGATCTATTTGAGGCAGAACGCGCAGAGCCAGGCGCAGGACTCTTTCAGCCGCGCCATTGCTGAAGCCGAACGGCTGCTCGAACTGAATCCGCAAAACTCCCGGGCCTTGGATTTCACCGCTCTGGCCCTCTGTGGGTTGGGGCTGCTGCAGGCCAAGTCTGCCCTGCTGGCCGAGGCGACCCAGGCCTTCAAAGGCGCCAGAAGTATCTGCCGGGATTCCGGCCCCATTCGCCGCATGCAACGGCTGCTGGAGGAAATGGCACCATGCGCTCCTGAAGGCTGGTTGGA
>CAMYNR010000017.1 GCA_947259715.1 uncultured Desulfuromonadales bacterium | reverse complement strand
GCGGTGACGAAGTGGGCGAATCCTGGCGCCCCAGCCACTAAAATAACGCAGACTCCGCAGGATTCGAAGCGGAGCGAGCGCTGACTTAATGTTTAATAAGCGGGGCAGGCCTGGCGTCTGCAAGTCGAGGGGGGCGGCCAGGATCTTTACCCTGGTCTGCAGTTGCATCAATCAACAATAAAAGACTCTTCGTTTAGGTCATGGTTTCACCATGACCTAAGCGTTTTTGCGGCTTTTCCACTCGACCAAAGGGGACTGCATCTGTGAGTATGATAAAAATCTTCGCCGGTAATTCCAACGAGCCCCTGGCTCGGCAGATCTGTACCCACCTGAACGTCGGTTTGGGCAATGCCAAGGTAAAAACCTTTTCCGACGGCGAAGTTATGGTCGAAATCGGCGAAAACGTGCGCGGTCGCGATGTCTACCTGATTCAATCGACCAGCGCCCCGGCCAACTGCCACTTGATGGAAATGCTGATCATGGTCGATGCCCTCAAGCGGGCTTCGGCGGCACGCATCAATGCCGTTGTCCCTTACTTCGGTTATGCCCGGCAGGATCGCAAGGTCGCACCCCGGGCGCCGATCACCGCGAAGCTGGTGGCGGACCTGATGTCGGTGGCGGGAATCGATCGGTTGCTGACCATGGACCTGCATGCCGGCCAGATTCAGGGGTTTTTCGATATCCCGGTTGATCATCTATATGCGGCACCGGTCATGCTCGATGAGATTCGCAAGTTTGTGCCGAACACTGCCGACCTGGTTGTGGTTTCCCCGGATGCCGGCGGGACCGAGCGGGCACGTGCTTTCGCCAAGCGTTTAAATGCCGGTCTGGCGATCATCGATAAGCGCCGCAGCGGACCGAATGTGTCTGAAGTCATGCACATTATCGGTGAGATCAAGGGCAAGGTCTGCGTGATTATCGACGATATGATCGATACCGCCGGGACCCTCTGCACCGCGGCAAAGGCGCTGCAGGCCGAAGGGGCCACGGAGGTCTACGCCTGTGCCACCCATGGGGTGCTTTCCGGTCCTGCTCTCGAGCGGATTGAAGCCAGTCCGCTGCAAAAAGTAATCATTACCAACACCATTCCGGCCGAGGATAAAGTTGAGCAGTGCAGCAAGTTGCATGGGCTGAGTGTCAGTCATCTGCTCGCAGAAGCAATCCGCCGGATTCATAACGACGAATCGGTCAGCTCGCTGTTTGTCTGAAGCAGCAGAGCGACTTTAAAACCAGCCAGTTTCCTAATACGTGGAGGATAGATAGATGGCTCAAGCAGAACTCAAAGTAGAAATTCGCGAGAACACCGGTAAGGGTGTCGCACGCAAGCTGCGTGCTGCTGGTAAGGTGCCGGCGGTTGTTTATGGCAAGGGGATCGACCCGACGCCGATCACTATCGAGCCCAAGGCTCTCGAGCTGGCGATCGCCACCGAGGCTGGCTGGAACACCCTGCTGACTCTCAAGGGCGCCCCGGCTGTCGACGGGAAGGTCGTTATCCTGAAAGAGCTGGACCTGCATCCGATCCGTCGTGACATGGTCTGCGCTGATTTTCATGTTATCAACCTGCAGAAGAAGGTTCACTTCATGGTTCCGGTCCACCCGGTCGGCACCTCTGCCGGTGAAAAAATGGGCGGCAGCCTTCAGCTCATCCGGAAAGAGCTTGAGGTTATCTGTCTTCCGACCGCGGTTCCGCAGTCGATCGAGATCGATGTTGAGGCGCTGAATATCGGCGATGTTGTCCACGTCGATGATGTTGTGGCTCCGGAAGGTGTTGAGATCCCTCATGATGTCAACTTCACCGTGATCACCGTGAAAGGTGTCAAGGAAGAGGTTGAGGAAACCGAAGAGGGTGAAGAGGGTGTTGAGGCTGCTGAAGAAGAGGCAGCCGCAGAATAATTTTTCCCGTAGCTGTGAGGCGACCGTGAAGTTACTGGTTGGGTTGGGGAACCCGGGCGAGAAGTATGCTGGGACCCGGCATAACATCGGTTTTCTGGTTGCTGAACGGGTTGCCGAACGGCATTCTATCGCCCTGAAGAAAAAAGGTTATCAGGGGCTTTATGGTGTCGGTCGGGCCGGTGGTGAAGAAACCACGATCCTGTTGCCGCAAACCTTTATGAATCGCAGCGGCGGCAGCGTGAATGCTGCATATCGATCCCTCGGAGTTGCTCCGGGGGATTTGATTGTGATCTACGACGATCTCGATCTGCCCTTTGGTCGGTTACGGGTCCGTCCCGATGGCGGGCATGGCGGCCACAACGGCATGCGGGATATCGTCGCCCTTCTGGGGCGCAAAGATTTTACCCGACTGAAGGTCGGGATCGGTCGGCCTGAGCGAGGGGATGTCACCAGCCATGTCCTGGGTCCTTTCGTGAAACAAGAGAAAAAGCTGCTGCCGCAGTTGCTCGACCTGGCAGCCGATGCCGCGGAATGCATACTGGCTGAGGGCGCAACCGAGGCGATGAACCGTTTTAACAATTGTAACCTGCTGGATTCACTTTAAACCTTAAAGGAAGAGAGGCAAGGAACAGATGACTGCACAAGTGTGGGCTCCCATTCTAGGGGCAATCGGGTTCGGGATCGCGATTGTGATTTACAACATGGTTAAGTCGGAACCGGTCGGCAACGAAAAAATGCATGAAATCTCTGACGATATTCATGCGGGTGCGATGGCCTTTCTTGGTCGTGAGTACCGGGTGCTGGCTATCTTTATCGGGATTGTTTTTGTTCTGATTGCCATCGCCATGAGCTTTTACACTGCTCTGGCGTTCCTCGGCGGAGCCGCCTGTTCCATGACCTGCGGTTTTATCGGCATGAAGGCCGCCACCCGCGCCAACGTGCGGACTTCCGAAGCTGCCCGTGCCCACGGTCAGGCCAAGGCGCTGGAAGTTTCCTACAATGGCGGCGCGGTCATGGGCTTAGCGGTTGCTTCCCTGGGACTGGTTGGCGTCGGCATCGCCTACATCTTCTTCGGCGGGAACCCGGAAGACGCCAAGTATATCAACGGTTTCGCCATGGGTGCTTCTTCCATCGCCCTGTTCGCTCGCGTCGGTGGCGGGATCTATACCAAAGCTGCTGATGTCGGTGCTGACCTGGTCGGAAAGGTTGAAGCCGGTATTCCTGAGGATGACCCGCGCAACCCGGGCGTTATCGCTGATAACGTCGGTGACTGCGTCGGTGACACCGCCGGTATGGGCGCTGACATCTTCGAATCCTATGTCGGTTCGATCATCGCCACCATGGCGATCGCTGCTGCAGCCGGTCCTGAACTGCTGGCCAAGCTGGGCGACGGCCCGGCAGAGATGGTGCAGGCCAACGCCATGGTGCTGCCGCTGGTGCTGGCTATGGTCGGTCTGGTCTTCTCCGTCGTGGGGATCTTCTCCATGCGCTACCTCAAGAGCATGGACCCCGCCAAAGCCCTGCATTACACCACGTTCGTGGCGGCCGGTGGTTTCCTGTTTGTCGCCATGATCGTGATTCTGGCTCTCGACATCTCCTTCGGGGTTTTCTGGGCGGTTCTTGCCGGCTGCGCAGCTGGCATTGCAATCGGACAGATTACCGAATACTACACTGCTCACGCTCCGGTCGCCCGGATTGCTGAAGCTTCGAAAACCGGTCCGGCGACCAACATCATTCACGGTCTGGCCGTCGGCCTCGAGTCCTGCGCCGCGCCGATCGTGATCATCTGCATCGGCATCTTTGTTGCCAACGCCTGTGCCGGCCTTTATGGTATCGGCATCGCTGCCGTCGGCATGCTGGCAACCGTCGGTGTCACCATGACCGTTGATGCTTATGGCCCGATCGCCGATAATGCCGGTGGTATCTCGGAGATGGCCGGCCTGGGTCCTGATGTCCGTAAGATCACTGATGGCCTCGACGCCATCGGCAACACCACCGCTGCCATCGGCAAGGGCTTTGCAATCGGTTCGGCGGCCCTGACCGCTCTAGCGCTGTTCTCTGCCTACGCAACCACCGTCGGTCTGAAGACCATCAACCTGATCGAGCCAAAGGTGGTTATCGGTCTGCTGATTGGCGGCGCTCTGCCGTTCTTCATTGGTGCCCTGACCATGACTTCGGTCGGCCGCGCGGCTGGTCAGATGGTTGACGAAATCCGTCGTCAGTTCCGGGAAATTCCAGGCCTGCTGGAAGGCAAGGAGGGCGCCAAACCCGATTCCCAGAAGTGCGTCGATATCTCTGCCAAGGCTGCTCTTAGAGAGATGGTCCTGCCTGGGGTCATCGCTGTCATCGCTCCGGTGCTGATGGGCTTCATCATGGGCAAAGAGGCTCTCGGCGGTATGCTCGCCGGCGCCACCCTGGCCGGTGTGCTGTTGGCGCTGATGATGTCCAACGGCGGCGGTGCCTGGGATAACGCCAAAAAGTACATCGAAAGCGGCTCCCTCGAGGGTGAAAGCAAGGGCGGCGAAGCACATGCCGCAGCGGTTATCGGCGACACCGTCGGCGACCCCTTCAAAGACACCTCCGGGCCGGCCATGAACATCCTCATCAAGCTGATGAGCGTTGTCTCCCTGGTCATCGCGCCGTTGCTTGTGTAAAAGAGCTTTACTTGTTGATATTGTTTGATTCGATAGCCGGGGCAGCTGCTCCGGCTATCGTACTTTTGGATCAAAACCTAAAAGTAGCCACCAGCAGAAGCAGGCGCTCTTAAGCGAGGCGCCAAGGGCACTAAGAGAAGCAAATCAATGGATGATTTTCTTGGTGCTCTTTGTGCCTTGGTGGCGAAGCATTGATTTTGTCGTTTTAAGGAATAGATTATGGGCTTCAAATGCGGAATCGTCGGACTGCCGAATGTCGGCAAATCGACCATCTTCAATGCGATCACTTCGGCAGGTGCCGAATCGGCGAACTATCCTTTCTGTACCATCGAGCCGAATGTCGGTGTGGTGGCCATGCGCGACAAGCGTCTTGACCAGCTGGCGGCCATCGTCAAGCCGCAGGCGGTTCTGCCGACCAGCATGGAGTTTGTTGACATCGCCGGGCTGGTTGCCGGCGCCAGCAAGGGCGAGGGGCTGGGCAACAAGTTTCTTGGTCATATTCGCCAGGTCGATGCGATTGCCCATATCGTTCGTTGCTTTGAGGATGAAAATGTCGTGCATGTTGACGGCAGCGTCGATCCCCTGCGTGACATTGAGGTGATTCAGACGGAACTGAATCTGGCTGACCTGGATACCGTGGAAAAGCGGATTCTCCGCAGCCAGAAGCAGGCCCGCAGCGGCGATAAGAAGCTGCAGGCTGAGGTAGCCGTGCTGGAGAAGGTTCGCACCACCCTCAACGAGGGGCGCCCGGCGCGCGCTGCGCAGCTTGATGCTGAAGAACAGGGCCTGGTTGCCGAGCTTTGTCTGATCACTGTCAAACCGGTTCTTTATGTCGCCAACGTGACCGAAGATGATCTGGACGGGCAGCATCCTTTTGTCCAGAAGGTTCGCGAGCACGCCGCCTCTGAAGGGGCGGAGATGGTGACGATCTGCGGCAAAATCGAAGCTGAAATTGCCGAACTCGATGCGGAGGAGAAGCTGGAGTTTCTGCAGGAGATGGGGCTGGAAGAGTCAGGTCTTGACCGAATGATTCATGCCGGCTACAAACTGCTCGGGCTGATCACCTACTTCA
>CAMYNR010000016.1 GCA_947259715.1 uncultured Desulfuromonadales bacterium | reverse complement strand
TGTCGATGCCGATGAGGTTATCCGTTATATCGAGCATGTTGCCGATATTACCCAGGAACCCGATTATACGGCGGTAATTCAGGCAGCCAAGGGAGAGATTACCACCAGTGAAGTTCCGGGTGACGGATTCTGTGGTGCCTACTAATTGAAAACGCAACCGAACCAGCATGAGCTGAAACATAAACTTGAGGAACTGCGAAAGTCTCAGGACGAACTGGAAAAGTCGCGCAACCTCTACGCGTTTCTCTATGATTTCGCGCCGGTCGGCTATTTCACCTTTGACCGCAATGGCGTCATCCATTCGGCCAATCAGACCGCTGAGCGGCTGTTGGGCAGACCCCACGCCAAGCTGAACAAGGAAAAATTCGAGCGGTTTGTTGCCAGCGAAGACAGCTTTGTTTTCAGCAATTTTTTGCGGACGGTATTTTCCAGCCACGAAAAAGAAACTTGCCGACTACGGCTGTCGCGGCAGGACCGACAGCCGCTTTACATCCGGATCGAGGCCAAGGTCACCGAGGCTGGTGATGAGTGCCTGGCGGTGCTGGTGGATATTACCGAAAAGAAACTGGCCGATCAGGCTCTTGCCGAAAGTGAATACAACCTGAGTAAAGCGCAGGAGATGACCCACCTTGGCTCCTGGCGTTTCGACCCGGTGACCGGCGAGGTTCAGGCGTCAAACGAGCTGTTAAAAATTCTTCGACTTGGCCACAAAGAACGTACCCAGGAAGCTTTCGCCAGCGTCGTACATCCGGATGACTACGAAAATGTCATGCTTCATTTACAGCTTGGGATTGAGCAGGGCAAAAGCTATGAAATCGAACATCGCTTGAAATTCGCCGACGGGCGCGAGCGCTGGGTTTATTCGATTGTTGAGCCGATCATCGATAGTGCCGGTAAAGTATTAAAGTTATATGGGACCACCCAGGATATCACCGCCCGTAAACAGGCTGAAACCGAACTGCATGACAAAACCAATGAACTTCAGGCGATATTCGATTCGATCGGCGACGGCATCATGGTCTATGACCACGAGGCTCATGTCAGGAGATTTTTCATTTTGAGGTTTCTTCGCTCCCGCAAGAATGCCCGGTTGAAAGGGCGCTGCAGGGGCAACGGGTCGATCATTCTCTGACCTGGAGCAGTGACGGACAAGAGACCAGATATCTTGATGTCACGGCAACGCCGATCCACGATGCCGTGCGCGGAAGAACGCGGGCACTGGTTTTCTTTCGCGATGTTTCTGAAAAACGTTTGCAGGAGATGCATCTGATTCAGGCGGAAAAAATGTCCAGTATCGGTGTGCTGGCGACTGGAATCGCCCATGAGATTAATAACCCGCTGACTTCAGTCGCTGGTTTTGCCGAGGCTTTGCAGCGGCGCTTTCGGGACGAATCAGAGCTGCAGGCTGACCAGCGCCTGGAGGTTTTCCCGCGCTATCTTGAGATGATTATCAACGAGTCCTATCGCTGCAAGGGGATTATCGATCACCTGCTCAGTTTTGGTCGGAAATCGAACGGCATTCCGGTGAAAATCGATCTGAACCAAGTTGTTCTGGAGATCCTGGAATTGCTGCGTCATCACTCCAGCTACAAGCAGGTCGAGGTCGTCACGGAGCTGGATCCGGAGCTACCGAGGATAACTGGCGATCCTTCCGGCATTCGCCAGGTGTGTATGAATTTGCTGGTCAACGCCCATCAGGCGATCGAAGAACAGGGGAGGGTGAGGGTCAGGACCCATTGTCCGGACGATTCGCAAATAGCGCTGGTGGTTCGGGATAGCGGCTGTGGGATCGAAAAACATATTGTCGATCGGATCTGGGAGCCCTTTTTTACCACCAAGGAAGTCGGCCAGGGGATCGGTCTTGGTCTGGCCCTGACTTACACCATTGTTAAAGACCATGGCGGGGACATTCAGTTGCGGAGCCAGATGGGTGAGGGGGCTGAATTTACCGTGACCTTGCCGATTTGAAATAGGCGAATAAAAAGTTTCATCCCGAGAAATAAACAATCAGACAAGGCCTGTTCTCGCGGCGCTGCCAATCTCGTTTTCCCCGACTATTATCTGAACTCTTCAGTGAAACTCTGGCGCTGGGATTCATTCCCCAACATCACCAGCTCACAATCCGGTTCAAGAACCGTCGAAGCTGTCGCCGGGACGACTTTGCCATCGGGCAGGCGTAACGCCAGCACGTTGAGGCCGGTCCGCGCCCGGATATGGCTGGTGGCCAGGAGCTGCCCAGCCAAGCTCGCAGGCATGGGGACATAAAAGAGGTCGAAA
>CAMYNR010000015.1 GCA_947259715.1 uncultured Desulfuromonadales bacterium | reverse complement strand
GGGGGCGTAGATGTCCGCCTTGGCGCTGGTGCGGGTGAAGCGCGGGTCGACGCTGATCAGCTTGGCGCCTTTGTCCTTCGCTTCTAAGACATACTTAAAGGAGATCGGATGATTTTCAGCAGCATTCGACCCCATAATCAGAATGACGTCGGAGTTGCGGATATCGATCCAGTGGTTGGTCATTGCTCCGCGGCCGAAGGAGGTCGCCAAACTGGCAACCGTGGCGGAGTGTCATATTCGTGCCTGGTGTTCGATATAGACCAGGCCCCAGCTGCGCAGCAACTTCTGGAAGAGGTAGCATTCCTCGTTGTCCAGCGCCGCGCTGCCGACCGAAGCGATGCCGTCGGTGCGGTTGACGGTCTGCCCCTTGGCGTTCTTCTCCATGAAGGTGGCGTCGCGGGTCGCCTTGATCTTCTTGGCGATCTGGTCCAGGGCCTCATCCCAGGAGATCTTCTGCCACTCCCTGGAGCCCTTAGCCCGGTACAACGGCTCGGTGATGCGGTTCTCGTTATGCCGCAGCTGGTAAAGGGCCGCGCCCTTGCTGCAGAGGGTGCCGCGGTTGATCGGGTGGTCCGGGTCCCCCTCGGTGTTGATCACCTCGCCGCCGCGGGTGTGCACGATCAGGCCGCAGCCGACCGCGCAGTAGGGACAGATGGTGGTGGTTTCTTTGGCGTACTGGATTGCCAGCGGTTCAGCGTAGGCCGTGGCGGGCTTGAGACCGACACCGACGATGGTCGCGCCGATAGTCCCGCCGGAGAGCTGTAAAAACCCTCGTCTACTAAGCTCCATGGGTACCTCCTTACAGGTATGATTGACCAGGACTGAAGCCACCCAAGCGAGGCTGGTTCAATCTTGATTGTTTCAAATTCAGGCCACGCGCAGAGCGGCCACAATAAACTAACATTAGCAGAAGGCATGCCAGTTGCAATCAGTTCCTATAAAGTCGTTCTATTATTGCTATTTAGCCAGATACTACTGAAAAGACCGGGCTTGCGGGAAACCATGCCAGAGTATACACTCTCCACAAAGTGTATACTTTTTACACAACAAACGCTGTTCGTATTTTCATCCTGGCTGGCAACAATAGCCACTGATGTCAGCGCCGGAGACGATCTTTTTCGGAACAGCAACCAAAAAGAAGGTCGCATGCGAAAACCCCTTATTTAACGCCGAGGCGCAGAGAATGGAGAGGCGGAGAGATTGGGTTTTCTCTGCGAACTCTGCGATCTCCCCGTCTCTGCGTTAATAACCTTTGTTTAGTTATGAATCCGATCTTTTTTGCCAATGAATTGGGTGGGCTTATGGGAAACCTCATATACATTTGCGATGACGAAGATGAGATGTGCCACTACCTGCAAAAATTACTCGAAGGGCACAACTACCAGGTCGAGTGCCATTATTCAGGCAAGGATCTCCTGGCTGCCCTGAGCCGCGCTGAGGAGGTTCAGGGCATGCTGCTGCTCGATGTGAAAATGCCGGACGTCGATGGTCAGGAGGTTCTGCACCAGGTGCGCAACCAGTTCCCGCAGCTCCCGGTGGCGATGATGACCGGCTACGGGACTATCGAATCGGCCGTGACCTCGATGAAACTGGGCGCCTTTGACTATCTGACCAAACCATTTCCCCAGGAACGCCTGCTCTCCCTGGTTGAGAACTGCCTGGAACGCAATCAACTGCGTGAAGAAAATCGTGCCCTCAAGCAGGAGCTGCGGGAACGGATCTATCCCGAAACGATCATCATCAACAGTCAAGCTTTCAGGGATATCTACAATCTCGCTTTACGGGTCGCCGGAACCGATTCCAATGTGCTGGTGACCGGGGAAAGCGGGACCGGCAAGGAGTTGATCGCCGGGACCATCCATTACCAGGGGGCGCGCAGCGATAAGCTGTTTCTGGCCATAAATTGCGCCGCGCTGACCGAAACCCTGCTGGAAAGTCAGCTCTTTGGCCACGCCAAAGGGGCCTTTACCGGGGCCAGCCAAACCCAGAAAGGACTGCTCGAAGAAGCCAACGGCGGCACCCTGTTTCTTGACGAGATCGGCGAGCTGAGCCTGAACCTGCAGGCCAAGCTGCTGCGGGTTCTCGAAAATGGTGAGTTCCTGCCGGTCGGCATGACCCGTCCCAAACAAACCAACGTACGCTTTATCGCTGCGACCAACAAAAACCTGGAAGAGGAGACCCGCGCCGGGCGGTTTCGGGAAGATCTATTCTATCGGCTCAATGTCGTGACGTTGAACTTGCCGCCGTTGCGCGAGCGACCCGAAGATATCGAACCGCTGATCCCGCATTTCCTGGGCCTGGCGGCGAAGAAAGTGGGTCGCAAAATCAGCGGCTTGACTCCAGAGGCCCTCGCAGCCCTGAAGAGCTATCCCTGGCCCGGCAATGTCCGCGAGCTGCAAAACGTCATCGAGCGCGGCGCGATTCTTTGCCGAGGAGACCAGATCGACCTTGAGGCCCTGGCGATCCCCCAGTTGGCCGCGCCTGGAGAAGAAAATTCCGTGGTCCTCGACTCCTTTTCCTTGCGTGATGCCGAACGGGCCCAGGTCGAACGGGTGCTCGCCAGGACCGGCTGGCACAAAAGCCAGGCGGCCAACCTGCTCGGCGTGACCCGGAAAACCCTCGATAAAAAAATCCGTGAATTCGCCCTCGAGCCGGACAAACCAGAGCAGAGCCGATGAGAACTTTCTGCTTTGCGCTGATCGCTCTCCTGCTGAGTCTCTGGCCGCCGCCGAAAGCTGCTGCGGACCAAGCCGACCGGAACGCGGCCGAGCTGCTCCTCGGCATGTCGACAGCGCTCAGCGGCCCGCTGGCCGAGATTGGTGAAGAGCTTCGCCTTGGGGTTCTGGCCGGCCTGGAACGGGCCAATCGCAGCGGCGGGATCCGCGGCAGAAAACTCCGCCTGATCGCCCTTGATGACGGTTACGAGCCGATGCGCGCCGCGCCGAATGTGCAACTGCTGCTGAGCGAATTTGAGGTTCAGGCGCTGATCGGCAATGTCGGCACCCCCACGGCGATCGCCGCGATCCCCATCGCCAAAGAGCACCGCACCCTCTTTTTCGCCCCTTTTTCCGGCGCCGGGGTGCTGCGCCGCGATCCTCCCGACCGCTATATCATCAATTATCGCGCCAGCTACTCGGAAGAGATCGGCGCGATGGTCGATGCCCTGGTTGAGATCGGTGGCCTGCGCCCCGAGGAAATCGCCTTTTTCACCCAGCGGGACGGCTATGGCGACGCCGGCTACGTCGGTGGCTATCAGGCTCTGAAAAAACATCAGCTGAAAAATGAGCTGGATGTCCTGCATGTCCGCTACCAGCGCAACACCATGGCGGTGGAAAATGCCCTGGCCGACATCCTGATGAGCGATCCTTTGCCGCGGGCCATTATTCTGGTCGGCGCCTACGCGCCCTGCGCCAAACTGATCCGGCTGGCGCGGGAATCGGGCCTGGAGAGCCTGTTCCTGAGTGTCTCCTTCGTCGGCAGCGCATCGCTGGCGGCGGCGCTGCCGGAAAACACCAAAGGCGTCCTGGTGACCCAGGTGGTTCCAGACCCCTTCACCTCACAACTGCCGGTTGTCAAAGATTATCGCAGCGATCTTCGCCAGCTCGCTCCGGAGGCCCGTTTGAATACCGTCAGCCTGGAAGGCTATATCAGCTCCCGGATTCTGCTGCGCGCCTTAAAGAGCAGCTCTGACCCCATCGATCGCGAAGGGATTATCGACCTCCTGGAAGGTTTGGGAACCTTCGACATCGGCCTCGGCCAGCCACTCTCCTTGAGCCCGACCAAACATCAGGCCAGTCACCGGATCTGGCTCACCCGACTGGAAAAACAAACCTTCGTCCCCTTCGACTGGCGGCAGATCAAGCAGCTTATCCCCCCCGGCGAGGCCGCCGAATGAAAGCTCTGGGGAAATTGCCGGTCACCAAGCTGGTCTGGGTTCTGGTCATGGCCGGCCTGCTGACCATGGTGGTGACCAACAGTTTCATCGGCTGGACCATTTCGGAACTGAACCAGGAACGGCAGCAGCTGATGAAACTGGACAGCCAACTGGACCAGGCCACCGAGCAGTTGCGCGCGGTCAACCAGCTGACGAAAAGTCGCGTCAGAGAGCTTCTTCAGCTTGATCCCGCGGAAAAGGTCCAGGGTTTCCCCAGCGAAGATCTGGTCCGCCTGCAGGAACGTTTTCAGGCCACCGACAACAGCCCGGAGATGGCAACCATCGTTTATAAAATGGTCAATGCCAGCGATAATCTGGAAAAGCTCTGGGACAAAGCGGCCGACTGGCACAGACGCCAGCAGCAGGTGGTCACCGACCAACTGGAAAAACGCACCCTCAGCCAGGTCAGGAGTCATCTCAATCAACTCAGAGACAACCTGGAAAGTCTCGAGGGACAGCAGCGTTTAAAAGATGCTCTGCTGCTGCGCCGCTGGCGAAAAGCGGCCGGTGAAACGGCCGACCAATACGCCGAAGCGCTTTTCGAGCGCCAGTCCTATACCATGAAGCGGGTTCTCACCGAAGCGATCAATGAACTGATGGACCTGGCGAGGATGGTTGAAACCCTGGCCGGGGAAAACAATCTTCGCCAGCTGATTGATCTGAAGGACAACCAGCTGAAGCCAAACCTGGAGCGCCTCGGCCAGTTGCTCGAGGTCCTCTATGGGGCAGAGCTTCTCAATCCGGACCAGCTGCCGCCAAGGGTCATGGAGCAGCTCAAGGAGTCGCTGTTTGGTCAAGGCTACGCCATTTATCAGGAATACCAGACAATCCGCCCTGGAGAAGGGGGACTATATCAGCTGGCCCGCAAACGGCTGGTCCTGCTTAAGGAGCGGGAGCAGCTCCTGCTGCAGGGCAACCGGGCCTTTCAACGTCTGGAAAATATCTTTCCGGAGCTGACCGATCTGACCCGGCAGCGCAGCCGGACTCTGGCGAGCCAGGCAGCAACCAGCCTCACCCAGGGTTCCAACAACATGCTGCTGCTCAGCATCATGACCTTGTGCGGTTTTTTAGCTCTGGGCTGGTCGTTTGCCAATATTGCCAAAAAGCAGGTGACTTCATTGCACGAACGGGATCGGGAGCTGAATGAACTGAACCGCAATCTCGAAGGAAAGGTGGCTGAGCGCACCAGGCTGCTGGAGGAAAAAAGTCTGCAACTGATTCGCGCCCAGGAAGAATTGCTGCGCCAGGAAAAGCTCGCGGCGATCGGCTCCCTGGCGGCCGGGGTGGCCCACGAAATCAACAACCCGGTGGCGATTATTCGTGGCAACGTCGAGGTGCTGCAGATGAAGCTGTCCGACCGGGCGGCCGAGTTCGACGAGCTGGGAACGATCACCAAGCAGGTGGAGAGGGTCTCCCTGATCACCCAGAATATGCTCAGCTTTGCCGGACGCCGGGAACTTCAACGAGAACCGGTGCAGCTGAACGGCTTGGTCGAGACGGTCCTCGCCCAGATAAGCCACCAGGTGCCCTTCGGCTCGATCCGGATCAAACGTGATCTGGCGCCTGATCTGCCAACCATTCCCGGCGACCGGGAGAGACTGCGCCAGCTGATAAACAATGTCATTCTCAATGCCCTGCAGGCCATGAACGGCTCGGGGACCTTATCCCTGCAGAGCCAGCAAACCGATCAAGCGGTCGAGATCAGCGTCAGCGATACCGGCTCCGGGATGGCCAAGGAAGAGCTGGAAAAAATCTTCAATCCCTTCTATACCACCAAGAAACGCGGCACCGGCCTGGGCCTGGCGGTCTCCTACGGCATCGTTCAAGCGCATGAGGGGTCGATCGAGGTCGACTC
>CAMYNR010000014.1 GCA_947259715.1 uncultured Desulfuromonadales bacterium | reverse complement strand
CAAGCCGAAAAAAGGAGGCAAAAACGGCTTTTTTTTATTTCTGTCGCGTGGTTTCGCAGCTTCGTTGCCTTGGATAATGGCATCAACCTGGCCTCAGCGCAGTTGCGGCAGAAACCGGAAAGGCCCCAGCTGAGCAAAAAGCCGCTCAGATGGGTTAAACGGCAACTGCCGTGGGTTTAATGGAAAATACGACTGGGATCTACCAGATAGAAGACTTCCATTGCTGGCAGATCCCTTTGCCGCTTGAAGCTACGGAGCGCTGCCGCTTCCGTTTAACCCATGTGAGCTTGCGAACCTGGGGCCTTTCCGGTTTCTGCTGAAAGAAGCGCTGCAATCGTAAAATAGAATCGTCGTTGGCAAAAGCCAGCGGACCCTGGCGACAGAAATAAAAAAAGCCGTTTCTTTTGATTCGTTTTCTTTGCGGCTTTCCAAAGAAAATGAATTCGGCTGTCGGGCCGAGACCCGACGGTTTTAACTAAGACCCGACGGTTTTAACCAAGACCCGATGGTTTTAACCAAGACCCGATGGTTTTAACCGAGACCCGACGGTTTTAACCGAGACCCAACGATAAAAAAATAAAACACTCAACCCAAAACCAGGGCGAACACACAGGTTCGCCCCTACATCAGCTGTGCCAAAAGCTCAGCAAAAGGATCCCCCTGACCGTCCAGCCAGACAATCTCCACCCCATTCTTCTCCATGCGCCGAAAAAAGGTCTCCTGCCGCTTGGCAAACTGGCCGATGGCGCTGCGCAGCTTCTGCACCATATCGTTACGATTCAACTGCCCCTGCAGATGCTGGGCAATCAACCGGTATTCCAGGCCGTAAAATTCCAGCTTATCCCAGGGCACACCGGAGTCGCGCAGCTGCCGGACCTCATCAATCATCCCTTCATCCAACCGCTGCTGCAAACGCAGGCCGATCCGCTGGCGCAGGACTTCGCGAGGCCATTTCAGGCCGAACACCAGCGGCTTCAGGACCGGCAGCGGCGGCAGACCGGCCGCAGCGGCTTGCTCGCCCCTGGCGATCTCAATAGCCCGGATTAAACGTGACCGCTCAGTAAGATCGGTCTGGTTATGCTGTTCAGGTTTCATTTTTATCAGATGTTCACACAACTGAACATCATTGAGCTTTGCCAGCTCTGCACGCAGAGCAGGATCCTCCGGAACCTCGACCAAGCGATAGCCGCGCAGCACCGCATCCAGATACATGCCAGTTCCGCCGCAAAGAATCGGCAGTTTGTCCCGACTCCAGACCTCCTCGATCGCGGCAAAACAATCGCGCTGAAACTGAAAAACATTGTACTCTGTCCCCGGCTCGGCAATATCGATCAGGTGGTAGGGAACCTCGCCATACTCGGCAAGATCCTTGCCGGTGCCCAGATCCATGCCGCGATAGACCTGGCGCGAATCGGCCGAGATGATTTCGCTGTTCAGCCGGCGCGCCAGCTTCACCGCCAGGCCGGTTTTGCCACCCGCGGTGGCGCCAAGAATGACAATAAGGTTCGGATTTGCCGTGCGCATAATTCTGTCCCTGAAAATAATTTTTGCCGCAGGATAAAACAAAAGAAGTAGCCCTGCCTACGGCAAATCCCTTCCTTCGACGCTTTCATCTCTGCTATAGTCCGCGAAACAGTTCTCCCAAAAAAGAAGAGCAATGAGCGAACAGCAATCCGAAGTCACAATTCTGCCCCGCGATCAACACCAGATCTCCCGCAAGCAGATCGATGAAGACACTCTCAAAGTCCTCTACCGCCTGCACCGTAACGGGCAACTCGCCTATCTGGTCGGCGGCAGCGTGCGCGATTTGCTGCTCGGGCGGCAACCGAAAGACTTCGATGTCGGCACCGATGCCACTCCGGCAAAGGTGCGGCGCCTGTTCCGCAACTGTTTTCTGGTCGGCCGGCGCTTCCGCCTGGCGCATATCCGCTTCGGCAAAAACAAACTGATCGAGGTCGCCACCTTCCGCCGCCACCCCAGTGAGGATGAACTGCCCGATGACCCTGACGAGCATTTTCACTTTGTCCAGAATGTCTTCGGCACACCGCGCGACGATGCCTTCCGCCGCGACTTCACCATCAACGCCCTGTTCTACAATATCGCCGACTTTTCCATCATCGATCATGTTGGCGGCCTGAAAGACCTGGCGGATAAAGTGATCCGGGTGATCGGCGATCCGCTGGTCCGCTTCGAGGAAGACCCGGTGCGCATGCTGCGCGCCCTGGAGTTTGCCGCCCGGCTTGATTTCAGCCTCGATCCGGAGATTCTAAGCGGTATTGAAGCGAAAAAGGAGCTGATCGCGACCGCCGCCCCGGCCCGGATTCGCGAAGAGATCATGGAACTCTATCGGCACGGCGTCGCCGGTCCGGTGCTCAGGCAGTGCCGCGAGCTGGGGATGCTGCCGCATCTGCTGGCCGGCTATCCGGGGACCGATGAAAGTATCGCGCTGATCGCGAAGATCGACCAGCGCACCAAAGACGGGGGGAAAATTGAGGAAAGCTTCGCCATCGCCGCCCTCTACCTGCGGCTGTTCATGGACAGCTGCCCACTGACCCGTGAGACCCACATCACTGAAGCCCTGCATAAGGCCAACGAGATCATCATCCCCCACTGCCGTTATTTCAGCATCGCCCAGGGGATCCGCCACAGCGCCCGGGAGTTGCTGGTCGGCTGCTTCCGCCTGGCCCGCGGACGCGGCTTCAAGGGGGAGCGACGCTTCCTGCAGCACCCGCTGACCCCCCAATCGCTTGAGCTGTTCCGTCTCTGGGCCGAAGTGCACACTGAACTGGCGCCCCAGGTCGAACAGTGGCAACAGGCGATCAAAGCCCCCGCAGCTCCCCCCGCGGGGAAAAAACGCCGGCCACGGCGTCGCCGGCCGAGAAAACCCCAGCAATCACAGAGCCGCGGCCAACAGCCGCATTAAATACCTTCCACCGCCTGCTCATACCCCCGCTAGCTCCTGCCGCCACAACGATTTCAGTTGGTCTTCATGGAGCAATCCGTCCTTGCCCAGTTGCTTCAGGCCCAGATCCGGCAGTCTCCTGGAAAATCTCAAAGATTATCGGACCTATAACCTAAACAAAGGTTTTTAACGCAGCGACGGAGAGGTCGCAGAGTTCGCTGAGAAAACCCAATCTCTGCGCCTCGCCATTCTCTGCGCCTCTGCGTTAAATGAGGGATTTGGTTTGCCACCTTCTTTTTGCTTATAGATCCGATAATTATAGAATCATCACGCGCCAACCTCGCCGGGCAGTTTTTTTGCTTCAGGCGATAACTCCATTTGAATTTTATAACCTATATCAAGTGAGGCGCAGAGGTGAAAAAATGTTAACCACCTTGCAATCAAGCAATTTCGCGGCGGTTTTCCACCTACGTGAAGCAGCAAATGGGAAAAGGTAAGCCGTTCTATAAATTTTTTATTTGATTTTTTTTATTTGCTTAATAATATTAATGGCCGCAAACAGTAATCGTCTTAAAGATTGATTTCCCAGGAGACCAGACAATGAAACTGAACAGCATCCAGAGCAAGATTGGCGGCACCCTGATTGTTGTCCTGCTGCTAACTCTCGGCCTGAGCTTCAGCCTTACGGCACTGCAATCGAGCAACCTGCTGGAGGAGCAACAGGAGCAAGCCCTCGAAGCCGCCCATCAGGCCTACCTGGGACAGGCCCGCAGTGTATTTGCAAGTCTGCAGATCGGCACTACCGGCTCATTGGAGCGTGGCGAAATGGAGATTTTCGATGAGCTGCTGGTCGGGCTTGGGGCGGTTCCCGGAGTTATTGAAGTTGGTCTGATCGGCCCCAAAGGCAAGGTCCTTTATTCCAATAACAAAGAAAATGTCGGCCTGCGGCAGCCCGATCTGAGCTTGACCGGGAGCCAGGCCATCAGCGTCGAGCAGGAAACCGACGGCAAGGTCTTCATGGCCCAGGGACACACCTATGAACAACGCTGTCTTGAGTGTCACGAGGATGTCGAACTCGGCAGCCTGGCCGGAGTGCTGTTTGTCGACTATAGCCTCGAAAAACTGCAGCAGGAACAGACGCGCCAGCACCAGGCACTGGTCAAAGCGAGCAGCTCAAGCCTGCGCAATAATCTGCTGATGGCTCTGGGCAGTCTGATCCTGAGCTGTCTGGCGCTGTTATTGATGCTACGCAAACTGATCGTCCTGCCCCTTTCCCGGATCAAGATGGTCATTCAGGAGATCGGCCGTGGCCATCTCGACCAGCGCCTGAAATTGCCACAGCAGGACGAACTGGGTGATGCGGCACGCGCTTTGGACGACCTGTCAGACAGTTTGGAGACCGAGGTGGTCACCCCCCTGCAACAGCTGGCCCGGGGCGACTTGACCTTTCAGGTGACCCCGCGCGATTCCGGGGACCGTCTGCGCCAGGCAATCAAGCAGCTCGGCGAAGATCTGGGCAGGATGGTGACCGATATCAAGGTGGCCGGCACCCAGATCAATGCCGGCAGCGCCCAGGTTTCAGAATCGGCACAGTCCTTGTCCCATGGCGCCACCCAATCAGCCGCATCGCTGCAACAGATCAGTAGCTCGATGAATGTCATCGGCAGACAAACCTCGCAGAGTGCGGAGAATGCCAATCAGGCCAACCTGCTTTCCAGCGAGGCCAGCCAGGCCGCCGAAATCGGCAATCAGCATATGGGGGCAATGGTCGAGGCGATGAGCGAAATCAATGCCGCCGGGCAGAATATCAGCAAAATCATTAAGGTGATCGATGAGATCGCCTTCCAAACCAACCTGCTGGCACTGAATGCTGCGGTCGAGGCCGCCCGCGCCGGTCAGTACGGGAAAGGTTTCGCGGTGGTTGCCGAGGAAGTCCGCAATCTGGCCGCGCGCAGTGCCAAGGCCGCTCAGGAAACCACCGAGTTGATCGAGAGCTCGGTCGAAAAAACCACCAATGGGACAGAAATCGCCGAAAAGACCTCTGCCGCCCTGGAAAAAATTGTCAACTCGATCTCCAAGGTCACCGATCTGATCGGTGAGATTGCGACCGCCAGCAACGACCAGGCGCAGGGAATCGGTCAGATCAATATCGGCCTGCAGCAGATCGATCAGGTAATTCAGCAGAACACCGCCGGCGCCGAAGAAAGTGCCGCCACCAGCGAGCAGCTCACCAGTCAGGCCGACCAGCTGCAGCAGTTGCTGGATCGTTTCACTTTGAGAAATGCTGGCCTGGCAACAGAACCACCAGCTGGCCACCTCGGCATGCCGGCTCAACATCCGGCCAACGGTTGGCGAGGCACGCCGACCCAGAAGGATTCAAGTCGGGGAAAATTGGTTATTGAATGGAATGACCAGCTAAACACCGGAATCAACGTCATCGACAAGCAGCACCGCAGGTTGGTCGAGCTGATCAACCAGCTTTTCCAGTGCATGAAAGAAGGCGGCAACCGGAAGCTGCTTGGCGACATTATCGATCAGCTGGTTGACTACACCGTCACCCACTTCCGCACCGAGGAAGAACTGATGCAACGCAGCCACTATCCGGACCTGGCAAATCACAAGGCGATCCACCAGGGGTTCGTAGCCAAGGTTGAAGACGCCCTGACGAAGCTGAAAAACGGCGAACGGGTCGCTCCGGCTGATTTGTATAAATTTCTCAAAGGTTGGCTGATCAATCACATCGAACAGCAGGACCGCGATGGCTTTGCCCCGCACGTCAAACAGGCAGGGTAGCGCAGCAACACAGCTATTTAACCAGGACCCGGCCCTACCTGCGCACCTCAGATATAAGCCAAGCGGTGGACGTACACCCCAACACGGTTCGACTCTACGAAGAGTGGGGCTTTCTGCCGCCGATTCCCCGTAGCCCAGGCGGCTATCGCCAATTCACCGAGGCCCATCTGGA
>CAMYNR010000013.1 GCA_947259715.1 uncultured Desulfuromonadales bacterium | reverse complement strand
AGCTGCAAGGGCTCCTGTTTCGGCCAGGGAACGCTTTCCCAGCCACACCACTCGCTCCACCAGCGGTGGATGAGAGTAATAGATCGCGGCATAAAGCGGATGGGGAAACAGGTTGCTCAGGTTCTCCCGTGCAAGCTTGACCAACCCCGAGGCCAGCTCGCGACCGCTGCCGACCAGGTCAATGGCGAACTGATCGGCCTCACGTTCCTGACGCCGTGACCACCAGCTGCTGATGGGGGTCCAGAGAAAACCGAGCAGCGAGGCAAGCCAGCCGAGCAGCAGAACCTGCCCGGCAAAAGATAACTGTTCCAACCCCAGCCAGCCTGGAAGAACCTGGGTTTTCAGTAAAATAAATGCCAGATAGCAACTGACCACCGCCACCAGCTGGCTTTTGATCAGCCGTTTGCGGATATGCCCGCACTGCCAGTGTCCAAGCCCGATGCCGGTAAAATAGGCATTGCTGTGCCCGCTGCGCCGCGAGGCGTCGACCTGCAAGACCTTGCCGGCCTGAACACCGGCAGCCTTGAGCAATTCGCGAACCTCTTCCTCCAGTTCCGGCTTGTCCAGCGGAGAGATTTTGAAAAACAGCGGTTCGATCAGATAAGGGGAGAGATAAAACAGAAACAGGGTCATTCCCGCCCAGAATCCCCAGACCCAGAGCCACCAGCTGTCTGGCGCCAGCGCAACCAGCCAGAGTGCGCCACCGGCCAGCAACAGGAACAGCACCCCGCCCAGCAGCAGCGATTTCAGCAGGTCGGCACACCAGAGGCCCAGGCTCATGCGGTTAAAGCCGAAGCGCGCCTCAAGAACAAAGTTGCGGTAGAGGGAAAAGGGAATTCCTACCAGCATCTGCACGAGCAGCAACAGGCCGAAGAACATCAGGCCCTGGCTGACAAACCCGCTCGTCCAGCCGGCCACCAGACCATCGTACCAGGGCAGCAGACCGCCGAAGAGAAGGAGCAGCGTCAATACGACACCGACGCCATCCTCCACCAGGCTGAAACGGTCCCCGGCTGAAGCGTAAGCCTCACTGCGCTCCAGCCGCTGCCGGTCAATCTGGCCGGCAAAGGCATCCGGCAGTTTGCGCTCCACGGTCTGCCGGTGGCGCAGATTGAGCCAGTCAAGGGTAAAACGAATCGCAGTAATCACTAAATAGCTGGTCAGCAAAAAGATTTTCATGGCAGGGATGGTCGCTTGCGGCGGATCAGATCACCCTCCTCGGCCCAGGCGGGCAGCGCGATCCGCAGTTGCGAGTTCGGTTGACCGGCGCTTAAGGCCTCACCGGAGAAGTTGAGGATTTCATTGACGACGAATTTTTCCTGGCGCATCTGCGGGCCGATCAACTCGACCTCATCTCCAAGCAGAAAGCGATTGCGCCCCTCGACCCAGAGCCCTGCCTCATTTTGGCGGACAAAGCCGACAAAGTCGTGGGTGCGGATATAATGGGTGTCAAGCGGATGGATCTTTGCATCTTCCCTGCCGAGCAAGAAGCCACTGTCATAGGGTCGATGACTGACCTTCTCCAATTCTTCGCGCCAGCCTGGATCGAAATCGCTGGGGTCTACTGTGAGCCGATCGATGGCATCGCGGTAAATACGGGCGGTGGTCGCCACATAATAAAGGCTCTTCATCCGCCCCTCGACCTTGAAACTGTCGATTCCGGCGGCAATCAGCTGCGGTAGCTGCTCGATTAGACACAGGTCGCGACTGTTCATGATATAACTGCCATGCTGATCTTCTTCGATGGCAAAGCTTTGACCCGGCCGGGTCTCCTCGACCAGGCTGTAATGCCAGCGACAGGGCTGAGCACAATCACCACGATTGGCGCTGCGCTCCAACAGGGCGGCTGACAATAAACAGCGACCGGAATGGGCAACGCACATCGCCCCATGGATAAAACACTCCAGCTCAACCTCGGTCAGCGGTCGAAAGCTCTGGATATCGGCCAGCGTTAGCTCGCGGGCCAGGTTGATCCGGCTGGCGCCATTGCCACGCCAGAATTCAGCGGTCTGCGGATTACAACTGTTCGCCTGGGTTGAGATATGAATGGGACGTTGCGGATCGACCCGGCGGACGCTGCTTAAAACGCCTGGGTCAGCAAGAATATACGCGTCCAGGTCGAGCGGCTTCAGCTCCTCCAGAAGGTCTTCCAGAGCATTGAATTCAGCCGGTCGCAAGGACGCATTCAAAGTTAAATAGATAGCCACCCCGGCCGTCCGGGTCAGCTCCCGGGCTTCTTTTAGCTGTGCGACAGTGAAGTTGCCGGCGTGGGCACGCAGGCCGAATGTTTCGCTGCCCAGGTAGACCGCGTCGGCGCCGAAACGGATCGCTGTCTTCAATTTCGCCATATCTCCGGCTGGCAGCAGTAGCTCGGGTCGGCGGGGTCTGTTTTGTTCCTTCATTCCGGTCCTTTTCTCTGCTGACCGCTTGACCAGCAAAATTAACCCGGGGAGCATAACACAATAAAATGCCGGGGGCAGCACCCTTTCAGCGCGGAAATCTTGACCTCCCAGCCAGTTTCAAACTTGACAACTTGTTAATAAGCCTATAATTTTTAAAAATTAGTTTTTATTTTCGTTTTTACTCTCGAAGGACAGTCAAATTCTGATGATCCCCCACCGCAGTAAGCGATTTTTCTGGTTGGCAAGCGCACTGTTCTGCGCTTTTTATCTGAGCGCTTGCGCGCCGCAGGCAGGATCCTCTCTGGCGCTGAAACAGCAGCTCACGCAAATGGCAGAGCAACAGCAAGAGCAAGCCCGGCAATTGGAGAACCTGCAGCAGCAGTTCAATGATCTTCAGCTGCAACTGGCGGGGGATAACCTGGTTACCACCCAGATTGAAAGCAGTATCAGCGGCACATCGCCACCAGCGTCCGAGATCCGAGTTCCTCTCGGCGCCCGGCAGGAGCTTGCTGCGCTGACCGAATCGGCCTCTTCCTACCTGGCCGCATTCTCCGCCCTGGCCAGCGGCCGTTTTGCCGAGGCGGAAACCGGCTTTCGACGCTTCATCAACCAGTTTCCAGCTCACCAATATAGCACCAACGCCCGGTTCTGGCTCGCCAATGCCCAGTCCTCCCAGGGCAACCTGACGGGTGCAATGGCCACTTATCGGCAGCTGGTCGGCGATCCGCAAGCCCATGAGAAAGCTCCAGCGGCTCTCCTCCGCATGGCGCAACTCTACCGTCAGCAGAACCTGAATGCTCAAGCCGAAGATCTTCTTGAACAGTTGCGCCGCCGCTTCCCGAACAGCCCGGAAGCGCAACATTCTTACCGGAGTGATGAGTCGCAGTAAAACTGCGCCAGGCTTCAATTGAGAGGGACCCGATGACACATTCGATCTTTCGCCGGTTATCACTGTTGACCCTGCTGCTGGTTCTGGCCACCGCATTTCCCAGCTTGGCAGAGGAAGGGCAGATTTATACCATCAAAAAGGGGGATACCCTCTGGGGCCTCTCCAAGCGCTTTATGAATGATCCCTACTACTGGCCGAACATGTGGGCCAGAAATCCCAAGGTGACCAATCCTCACCTGATTTTCCCCGGCCAGAAAGTTCGCATCCTGAACGGCCGCCTGGAAATCCTGCCGGCCTATCCGGGGGCGGGAGAGTCGCCTGCTAATTTAACTCTCGATGAGCTGCCGGAGAGCGAGGCTGTCATAACCGTCAAATCGACTGGCAGCGGCACCGGCTTTATTCTCTCCGCTGAACAGCCGCTGGGAATGCTGGTCGATTCCGTCGACAATCGGGTTCTGCTGACCGAAAATGACCAGGTTTTTGTTAAGATGCGCGATGCCAGCCAGGTCATTGTCGGCGACACCTATGGTCTCTACCAGGCCGGCCGCGAAGTCTACCACCCGGTGACCAAAGAGCTCATCGGCACCCTGATGAGCAACCTCGGGTTCCTTCAGGTCACCGGCAGAACCGGACAGACCTTCGCGGCAAAATTAGGCGAGGTTTACCGTGAAGTTGAGCGGGGCGCCGAACTGTTCGATTACATTCCACCGGTGAAGGAGATCACCTTGCAGCGCGGCACCAGCGATGCTGCGGGATTCATCATCGCCGGGCGCGACACGAAACTTACCCAAGGGACGACCGACATCGTCTTTATCAACCTGGGCAGCGATGATGGCCTGCAAACCGGGAACCTGCTCTATATCTTCCGGCCGCGCAAAGCCTCTGATGAGATGGTAAAAATTGCCGGCGAGATTGAACTTCCCGACCAGGTTCTGGGTGCAGCAGTGGTGGTCGATACCAGCGCCAGCACTGCTTCGGCGGTGATTATCAAGAGCGTTGACGCCATCTTCATCGGTGATCATGTCAGGGTCGTCAACAACTGACAGGCGCCAAATAGATTCAAAATATTTCCATCAAAGGGATTGAAGCTGCTTCAATCCCTTTGTTATTTTCTATCCGCTCACAACGGATAGCTGCCAATCAGATTTCAGTACTGCCACATTATTGGAGGGGATGAGACATGAACCGAACTGCGGTTAACCTGCTGCGCCTGCACCTGACGCCCGGTCTTGGCCGGCTGGCGCTGTTCAAACTGAAGGCTTACTTCAGCGATTTCAACTGCGCACTACAGGCCAGCCCCAAACAGCTCAAAGCGGCCGGCCTTAGCGAACGCGTCATCGGCAATATCCTGCCGCCAGATGCTCCCCTGCTGCAGACAACCCTTAAACAGCTCGACGCTCTCGGCGTCCAGCTGCTGAGCTACTGGGATCGGGAATACCCCTCTCTCCTGAAACAGATTCACGACCCCCCGGCCCTGCTCTATGTGCGCGGTCAATTGCCAGAAACGGAGTGCTTTGCGATTGTCGGCTCCAGACGCGCCACCACCGCCGGGCTTCACCTGGCCGAGGAGCTGGCGGGTCAATTGGCCGCACATAATATCTGCGTGGTCAGCGGCCTGGCCCGCGGCGTCGATACCGCCGCCCACCGCGGTGCGCTGGAAGCAGGCGGACCAACCATTGCCGTGCTCGGCTGCGGCATCGATCGGATCTACCCTCCTGAAAATGCTCAGATCTTCCATCAAATCTGCGAAAAGAACGCGATTATCAGCGAATATGCTCCAGGAACCCCACCTCTGGCTGGACATTTTCCCGGTCGCAATCGGATCATCAGCGGTCTGAGCCGTGGCGTTCTGATCGTCGAAGCGGCAGCCAAAAGCGGCTCATTGATTACCGGTGATTTTGCCCTGGAGCAGGGCCGCGAGCTGTTTGCGACACCGGGAGCGGTGCAAAACCCCTACAGCAAAGGACCGAACCGACTGCTGAAAGAGGGGGCTCAGCTGGTCACTGAAGTTGACGACATCCTGCACTGCCTCTGGCCGAATCGACTGAACCGGCAACAGCAAAAGGCCATCAACAGATTTGCTGACCAGCTGCAGGGAGCGGCACTGAAGATCTATCAGCAGCTTGGCCATGAACCGCAGCATATCGACGAAATCGGCCGGAAATGCGGCTTGACTCCCATGGAGCTTTCGGCTATTTTACTCGACCTAGAACTCCGGGGTGGTGTTCAAATGTTGCCGGGAAATCAATACATTCGCGGCCAACTCTGAAAAGGACATGGATTTCATGACCTTATCCACAACCACCAGAGCTGAAGGCTGTCCCGCTGTTTGTACGCGGTCGTTTGAGAAACGCGTATCCTAGACACTGCAGGCTAAAAACGAATGCCTGCCTGGAGGCCCTTTGCGCGAACGAGTCCTGGCGATTGTCAACCTGATTGCCAAATATGTATTAGGTGCAGAAGACGCTCCCATCAACGAGCAGGAGCTGGTCGCCGAGTTGATGTCGGTCGGTTTTGAGGCGGAAGAGATCAATGACGCCTTTTCCTGGATGGAATCGGTCGCTCTGCAGCTGCCCGGTGAACAAGATCTCGCCGGCGCTCCGCTGGTCAAACCGACCTACCGGATCTACAGCTGGGAAGAACAGCAGGCGATTTCCAGCGAAGCGCTCGGTTTTCTCATCCGCTTGCGCGCCATGGGCCTGTTGACCGATGACAATCAGGAAGAGATCATCGAACGCGCGGTGCGCGGCGCCGAAGATCCGATCGGCCTGCAAGAGATGAAAATGATAGCCGCCCTGACGCTGCTGTCAAAATCGAACAATCTCTGGCAACGGGAGGTCGACTGCTTCATGGAAAACGACTGGGCCCGAATCTACCACTAAGTAAAACGGGCTGCGCATTGCCGCAGCCTTTTTTTATTTCTGCTATGCTAAAAATCGTGCTCATTATCAGGCAAGCAACAGCTATTAAATTTAAAGTTTCGAAATAGAGGAGCAGATGGCCCAATCACTGGTTATTGTCGAATCACCGGCCAAAGCAAAAACCATCGAAAAATTTCTCGGCAAGGGCTTCAAGGTCCTCGCCTCCTACGGGCACGTCCGCGCTTTGCCAAGTAAGCAGGGCTCGGTCGACACGGAACACGATTTCACCCCCAAGTATCATGTTCTTCCGGAAAGCCAGAAGCATATCTCGACCCTGAAGAAAGAGGTCGCCAAGAGCGATGAACTGATCCTCGCAACTGACCTCGACCGCGAGGGGGAAGCGATCGCCTGGCACCTGCTGGAAGCCTTGGGGATTGATGAAAACGCCGACAAGCCAAAGGTCAAACGGGTCACTTTCCACGAGATCACCAAGCCGGCGATCGAGGAAGCGATGGCCAACCCGCGTTCGATTGCCCGCGACCTGGTCGATGCCCAGCAAGCCCGCTCGATCCTCGATTATCTGGTCGGCTTCAACCTCTCTCCCTTTCTCTGGAAAAAGATCCGCTACGGCCTCTCCGCCGGCCGGGTGCAGTCGGTTGCACTGCGCCTGATCTGTGAGCGGGAAACGGACATTGAAGCCTTTGAGCCGCGCGAGTACTGGAGCATCCAAGCCCTGCTGGCCAACGCCGCAGACAGCCAGTTCAGTGCCAAACTGCACGCCAAGGACGGTAAAAGCCTTGGCAAGTTCGCCATCGAAAACCAGCAGCAGGCGGAAGAGATCCTTGCCCTGCTGCAGCAGACTGACTTCTCGGTCAGTAAACTGGAGAAGAAGCAGCGCAAACGCAACCCGGCGCCGCCATTCACAACCAGTACCCTGCAGCAGGAGGCCAGCCGAAAGCTCGGCTTCTCAGCCCGTAAAACCATGACCGTGGCGCAGAAACTCTACGAAGGGGTCGAGGTCGACGATGGCACCCACGGTCTGATCACCTACATGCGAACCGACTCGGTGGCTCTTTCTGAAGTAGCCACCACCGAAGCGCGCGAGGTGATCTGCAAGCTCTATGATGAATCCTACGCGCTGGATAAACCGCGGACTTTCAAAAATAAGAGCAAAAACGCCCAGGAAGCCCACGAGGCGGTGCGGCCGACTTCGATCGCCCGGACCCCGCAACTGGTCAAGCCCTACCTCAGCTCCGATCAGCTGCGCCTCTACACCCTGATCTGGAAGCGCACCGTCGCCTCGCAGATGGCCCAGGCAATCTTCGACGCCACCACCGTCGATATCGCTGCCGGCGAGCAGTACAGCTTCCGCGCCAGCGGCCAGGTGATCCGCTTTCCCGGCTTCATGGCGCTCTACATCGAAGGCACCGACAACGGCGACGATGAAAACAAGGAAGGCCTGCTGCCACCGCTGAATGAAGGCGAAAAACTGACAAAGGAAGAGCTGACCCCCGAGCAGCACTTCACCCAGCCACCGCCGCGCTTCACCGAAGCCAGCCTGGTCAAAACCCTGGAAGAATACGGCATCGGCCGCCCTTCGACCTACGCCAGCATCATGAACACCCTGGTGACCCGCAAATACGTGCGGTTGGAAAAACGCACTTTCTTCCCTGAGGATACCGGCCGGGTGGTCTCAAAACTGCTGGTCGACCACTTCAGCCAGTACGTTGACTACGACTTCACCGCTGAACTGGAAGAGGACCTGGACGCCATCTCCCGCGGAGAAAAGGCCTGGACCCCGGCGGTCAAGCAGTTCTGGGACCCCTTTATTGCTCTGCTGCAGAAGAAGGACAAGGAGGTCAGCAAGGCGGATGTGACCACTGAAAAAACCGACAAGGTCTGCCCGGAGTGCAGTAAAGAGCTGGTCATCAAGCTCGGCCGTTCCGGACGCTTTCTGGCCTGCTCCGGTTTTCCCGATTGCCGCCACACCGAGCCTCTGAACAGCGACGGCAGTGAAGCCGAAGAGCCGGTGATGTCGGAAGAAAAATGCGACAAATGCGGCGCCGGCATGTTGATCAAAACCGGTCGTTACGGCAAGTTCCTCGCCTGCAGCGCCTACCCCGACTGCAAGAACATTCAGCCGCTGGAGAAGCCGAAGGCGCTGGATATCGGTTGCCCGCAGTGCAACGAAGGGGAGATGATGGAGAAGAAGAGCCGCTACGGAAAAATCTTCTACTCCTGCAATCGCTACCCAAAATGCAAATACGCCCTGTGGAATCCGCCCAAAGCGGAAGCCTGTCCGAAGTGCAGCTGGCCGCTGACCGAGATCAAGACCACCAAGCGCTGGGGAACAGTCCAACGCTGCCCGCAGGAAGAGTGCGACTGGGAAAAGGAGCTGATCCCGCCGGAGAAAAAACCGGCCGCCAAAAAAGCTCCGGCAAAGAAAAAGACCACAGCCAAGAAAACCACCGCAACCAAGACCGCGGCGAAAAAGGCTCCAGCAAAGAAAACTACTGCTAAGAAGGCTCCGGCAAAAAAGACCGTTAAAAAGGACGCTTGAGTTTCAACAATATACGGTAGGATCGACCGGTCGAACCACAGAGGTTCGGCCGGTTTTTACGTTTTCAATGTAGGGGCGCCATATATGGCGCCCGCGGCAACACCACGCGAACAGCGGGCGAGACATATCTTACCCCTACAATAAAAACCTATGGATGCGAAAATGCAGATTACCATCATCGGCGCCGGCCTGGCCGGCTGCGAAGCCGCCTGGCAGGCCGCTAAAGAGGGCTTCGAGGTTAAACTCTACGAGATGAAACCGGAGAAATTCTCTCCTGCCCATGAAAGCGAAGACCTGGCCGAGCTGGTCTGCTCCAACAGCCTGCGCGGCGCCGGGATGAACAACGCTGTCGGTTGCCTGAAAGAGGAACTGCGGCGGGTCGGTTCGCTGTTTATCGAGGCGGCCGACGCCACAGCGGTCCCGGCCGGCGGCGCGCTGGCCGTCGATCGCGAGGAATTTTCCCGCTTTGTCAGTCAGAAAATTGCCGCGGAAACCAAGATCGAACTGATCCGCGCAGAAGTCACCAGCCTGCCGCAGGAAGGTCCGGTTATTCTGGCCAGCGGCCCGCTGACCTCTGAAGCGCTTTCCGCTGAGCTGGCCCGACTGACCGGCAGCGAGCATCTCTACTTTTACGACGCCATCGCCCCCATCGTCGAAGCCGACTCCATCGATTATTCCGTTGCCTGGCGCGCTTCGCGTTACGATAAAGGTGGCGCCGACTATCTCAACTGTCCGCTGAGCAAAGAAGAATACGAAATTTTTGTTCAAGCTCTCATTGATGCCGACAAGGTCAAAGGACGCGAATTTGAGAAGCTGATCCACTTCGAGGGGTGCATGCCGATCGAGGAGATGGCCGCCCGCGGACCCCAGACCCTTGCTTTCGGTCCGATGAAGCCGGTCGGTCTGCCCGACCCACGCACCGGCAAGATCCCCCATGCGGTGATTCAGCTGCGCCAGGACAACCGCCACGCCTCGCTGTTTAACCTGGTGGGTTTTCAGACCCGCCTGACCTACCCGGAGCAGCAGCGCATCTTCCGCACCATCCCGGGGCTGCAGAATGCCAGGTTTGCCCGGCTGGGGAGCATGCACCGCAATACCTTCGTCAACGCGCCCCGCTGCCTGACCAGAACCCTGCAACTGAAAGCTGCGCCACAGGTCTGTCTGGCGGGCCAGATCAGCGGCGTCGAAGGCTACGTCGAATCGGCCGCCTGCGGCCTGTTGGCGGGGCTATTTACCAGCTATCGCCTGCGCGGCGAAGCAGAGCCCCTCCCCCCGAAAGAAACCGCCCTCGGAGCCCTGCTGACCCATCTGGCTGAAGCGGACGCCGACAATTTTCAGCCGATGAACGTCAATTACGGCCTCTTTCCGCCGCTGGAGCTGCAACGCAAAATGAAACGTGCCGACCGCCGCCTGGCGATGGCCGAGCGCGCCCTGAACTGCCTCCCCCAGTGGTGGGCACCGATCGCCGAGCGCCGTGCCCAGGAGGCCTGACCGATGACCGATGAGATCATCCTCGCCTCGGCTTCGCCGCGCCGCAAACAGCTGCTGGAGCAGATCGGCCTCAGGTTTCAGGTCATCCCCAGCACTGCAGAAGAAATCATCCTGGCGCAGGAAACGCCGGAGGCGCTGGTTGTCCGTCTGAGTATCGCCAAAGCCAGCGAAGTGGCAAACCGCCCCGGACTGACTGGCCGCTGGGTGATCGGCAGCGACACGGTTGTTGTTTGCCAAGGCCAAATCCTCGGCAAACCGGCTGATGCAGAACAAGCAGCAGAGATGCTGCGCCTCCTCTCCGGGCGCGAACATCAGGTCCTGTCAGGGTACGCCATCCTTGACCGGAAAAGCGGTGCCCAGCGCAGCGAAGCGGTGACCACCCGGGTGCGCTTTCGCGATTTGACAGAAGAGGAAATCGCAGGCTACATTGCAAGCGGAGAGCCAGCCGATAAAGCCGGCAGCTATGCCATCCAAGGCTTGGGAGTCTGCTTTGTCGCCGGCATTGAAGGCAGCTAGCAAGGTCAAGGAAATCAAGGCATTGCGCGGAGGCGTACATCGTACGCCGCACAAACAAGGCCGCAGATTGACGCAGAGATTGCGAAAAAGGGCCGTTTTCGGATGGAAACTAATTGCCAACGAGAGATTCGATGAGTGAGATTGCCGACAACATTGCCCGTATCCAGGAAAGGATTGCTGCCGCCTGCCGCAGGGTCGACCGTGATCCGAGCGAAGTCCGCCTGATTGCGGTTTCCAAAGTCAAACCGGCCGCGCAGGTCGAAGCCGCTTTCGCCAGTGGTCAGAAGCTGTTCGGGGAAAGCTATGTGCAGGAGTTCCGCGACAAGGCCCCCCAGGTGCAGGCCCCGGTGGAGTGGCATTTTATTGGCGGCCTGCAAAGCAACAAGGTCAAGTATCTGCGTGGCAAGCTGGCGATGATTCATTCGGTGGACCGCCTCTCCCTGGCGCAGGAAATCAGTCGTCAATGGCAAAAAATCGAGCAGCCGATTCAGGTGTTACTGCAGGTCAATATCGGCCTGGAGCCGCAGAAATCTGGCTGCTTACCAGCAGACCTGGAGCAGCTGACCCGAGCCGTTGGCAAACTTCCACAGCTGCAGATTCGCGGTCTGATGTGTTTGCCACCCCATTGCGACGCCGCCGAAGCGGTGCGCCCCTACTTCCGGGAAATGCGCCAACTCGCTAAGCAACTGGAGCAACTGGAACTGCCCGGGGTCAGCATGCAGGAGCTGTCGATGGGGATGAGCGGGGATTTTGAAATCGCTGTCGAAGAAGGGGCGACCCTGGTCCGGGTCGGGACGGCCATTTTCGGTGAGCGCCAGAAAAAAGGCCAGCCATGACTCCCCCTAAATACCTCTTGTTCGACCTGGACGGCACCCTGGTCGACTCGGTGACCGACCTGGCCGATGCCCTCAATCTGCTCGGTCAGGAGCAGAACCGGCCGGCGCTGAGTGTTTCCCAGGTGCGCGAGATGGTCGGTGACGGTGCGGTCAAACTTATCAAGCGGGCCTTTGGCGAAGAAAATTATCACCGCCAGCAGCTGCTGCGCTTTCTGGAGATCTATGGCGAGCGCCTGACCCGCACCACCCGCTGCTACCCCGGCATCGAAAAACTGCTGGCCAGTCATCCGCCAGAACGGATGGCGGTGGTCAGCAACAAGCCCTACCAGCTCAGCGCCGATCTGCTGGCTGGTCTGGGATTGAGCAAATATTTTAAAGTGCTCATCGGTGGCGACAGTTATGCCGAGAAAAAGCCCCACCCCCTGCCGGTCCACAAAGCTCTTGAGCAGCTCGGCGCCGACCCGCGCCAAGCGGTGATGATCGGCGACCATCATACCGATCTGCATTCGGGCCAGGCGGCCGGCATCGCGACCTGTTTCTGCGCTTATGGTTTAGGCAACACCGGCGGGCTGCAAGCGGACTACCTGGCGAAAACCTCAGAAGATCTGCTGAGACTCTTCCCCGGGTCGCTGGCGTGAAGAATTCGCCATTAAGCCTCAAAGAGATCTCCCTGTTCTTTTTTCCGCTGCTTCTCAATGTTCAGTTGATGAGCGTTTCCCATACCGTCATCAATGGCGCCCTGGCCCGTCTGGACGATTACGTCACCGCGCTGGCCGGAATGTCGGTGGCGATGATCGTCCACCTGTTTTTCGCTTCGCCCTCCTACCAGAACCATACGGTCACCATCGCCATGGTGCGCGGCCGCCGCTCAATGCGCAGCGTACTGCTGTTTATTACCCTGGTCGCCTGCTATGTGGCAATCATGCTGGCGCTGATCGCCTTTTCACCGTTGGGCGACCTGGTTCTGGTACGCCTGCTTGGCGCCCCGCCGCTGGTTGCCCAGGCGGCCCGCGAAGCTCTTTATCTGCTGGTGCTGCTGCCATTTTTTACCGGCATCCGCGGCTTCTGTCAGGGATTGATCATCCAGGCCCGCCGCACCAGCCTGGTTTCTTTGGCGACAGGTGTCAGGGTTGCGGCGCTGTTCGGCTACTTGACCCTTGGCCAGAACTGGTTTTCCGGCGCTCAGCTGGGGGCCTTTGCTCTGGTCGGCTGCGTGATCACCGAAACGCTGGTCATCGCAGCTTGCGCCTGGCGGGTGCACCTGCCGCTGGACCGGGAGGAGACGGAAAAATCGACCGGCGAAATTCTGCGCTACTCCTTTCCGCTGGCCTATTCCTCCTGCCTGCAGCAGACCATCCCTCTGCTGATCAGCTCAATCCTCGGCCGACTGCCCGACGCCGCCCTGGCGCTGGCCGCATTTGGCGTCATCCGGGGCTTTCTTTTCCTGCTGGCCGGACCGATGCGCAACCTGCAGCAGGCCTATCTGGCGCTGGTGAAAACGGCCGCTGACTACCGGCTGTTGATCCGTTTCAACCTGCTGGTGGCAGCTGGAATGGGGCTGCTGGTGCTGCTGGCGGCGGGCCCACTGAATGAATTGATTTTAGGGCGCCTACTCGGCGTCGAAAGCGAGTTGCGCCATTATCTGCGCTGGCCGCTGGCGACCTGCGCCCTGTTCCCATTTCTTTACGGGGTCTGCAATCTGCTGCGCGGCTGGTTTGCCGGTGCCCATAAAACCGCCCAGCTGGGTCGCTCGACAGGCCTGAAAAGCGGTTTTCTGATGATTGTCTGGGGCCCGCTGGTCTTCCTGCAGCCACCAATCTCAGGTATTTCCCTGGCAATCGGGCTGCTGCTGGCTGCTGAAGGAATAGAAGCTCTCTATCTGCGTCAACAGCGCCAGCGGCTGCCAGCCGAACTCCAGCAGCTTGCCCCGCTTTAGCTCAGCCATTAATATGAAAGATATGGACACACGCGGAAAAAGATATCCCTGCCCGGATTGTCGACACTGCCAGTGGTGTAGCGAAGACCGCTGCCGGCTCTGTCGGAAAGGCTGTGGCGAAAAAAGCAAGCTCTCTTTGGCAGAGCAGATCGAGATCTACGAAAAACTTAATGCCGCAGCCTCGGAGGCGGGGCACAAAAAAAACGGGGAGCGCTGAGGCTTCCCGTTTTTATCTGCTCTATGTCTGCGGCTGAAGATTACCTTCTGACTTTCAACTTAATGGCGGGCCTTCTTCTTCTGGCGGCAGCAAGGCCAGCTATTCCAGAGAGCCCTAAACCGATAACGACCGCGACCGTCGACTGTGCTATCCAAGGCATACTTTGCTGAAGAACATCCACGCTGACCTCCTTGAAAATAAGGACCTTTTCGGTAACAATTATCACAGTCTTTCCAAATCCACAAGGAGCTTGTTCAGATACCAACGTTAGCAATTTCCCATTTTCTCTTTGCCTGCTGACAACTCTGCGTTATAGTTGCTTTTTATTTTCAGTCACGGCCTGCTCCAGCCGCCGACCTGCAAGGATAAGTTATGGAACTGAACAGCCAAGCCTATCGAGCTATTCTGGAGAACCTGCATGACGGTCTCTATCTGACCGACAGCCAACGCCGGATCACCTTCTGGAACAAAGCTGCAGAACAGATTACCGGTTTCAGTGCCGCCGAAGTTGTCGGCCGAAGTTGTGCGGATAATATCCTTTGTCATGTTGACGGACAAGGCAAGGAGCTCTGCGAAGGCCTCTGCCCACTGGCGAAAACCCTTGAAGGGGTCCAGGGGCATGAAGATGAGATTTATCTGCACCACAAGCAGGGCCATCGGATTCCGGTCTCGGTGCGGGTGACTCCACTTTACGGGTCCGGAAATGAGATCATCGGAGGCATTGAATTGTTCTCTGACATCAGCAACCGTCAGGCGACCGAGTTGCGTATCAAAGAACTGGAGGCCATTTCCCAGCTCGATCATCTTACCCGGATGGCCAACCGAGCCTATCTAGAAAAAGAGTTGCGGATTCGCATTGAAGAGATGCACCGAATGCTTATCCCCTTTGGCGTTCTGTTTATCGATATCGATCATTTCAAAAAGATCAATGATAATTTCGGCCACGCCGTCGGTGATGATATCCTTAAACTGGTCGCCGCAACCCTGACCAGCAATGCCCGGCCTTTTGACCTGTTCGGCCGCTGGGGTGGTGAGGAATTTATCGGCTTGATCCGCAATATCGAGTTGCAAGATCTGGAGCATCTCGCCAACCGCGTACGGGTCCTGATCGGCTCGGCGTTTCTCATCCATGAAAATCGCAAGCTGCAGGTCAATGTCTCTATCGGCGCCACCCTGATGAATCTGGAAGACACCCTCGATTCCCTGCTCAGGCGTGCTGATGCCCTGCTTTACCAGAGTAAGAAAAATGGTCGGAATTGCGTCACCGTCAGTCAGGACCTTCCTGCCGACTGACGTTATCGAAAAGAATCATCTCCTGACCAGGCGGCTGGCGGCTGGCAAGGTTTTTCTCATGACAAACAAGCCGGTCTGTGGTTAAATGCCGGCCCTGAATTACTGACTTAATCCCAGAGGGTGGTGACGGCCTCTGGCCTGATAAGCACAAACAAGGAGCCTCCATGTATTCATGTTCCGATCTGAAAAAAGGTCTTAAGCTGATGATTGACGGTGACCCCCACGTCATAGTGCAGTTCGACTTCAGTAAACCGGGCAAAGGCCAGGCGCTGTATCGCTGCAAACTGCGCAACATGATCACCGGTGCACTCTTTGACCGTACCTACCGCAGCGGTGAATCCTTTGCACCGGCCAGCCTGGACGAGCGCGACATGCAGTACCTTTACCAGGATGAAACCGGCTATGTTTTTATGGACCAGAAGAATTACGAGCAGGTTGTTCTTGCCGAAGAAACCCTGGGCGACGATAAATACTTTCTGGTAGACAACATGGAAGTCAAAATTCTGATGTATGGCGATATCGGCATCGGCATCACCCTGCCGAACTTTGTCAATCTGCGCGTTTCCCAGGCCGATCCCTGGGTCAAGGGGGACACCGCCGCCGGAAACAACAAACCGGCCGCCGTCGAGACCGGGTACACCCTGCAGGTGCCATCTTTTGTCGAAGAAGGAACGCTGATCCAGATCGATACGCGCACCGGCGAATATGTCACCCGGGTCAAAGAGTAACAATGGAAGGCAATTGGCAGCTGGCCCGCAAACGGCCCATGCTGGAAAAACGGGCCCGGATCGTTCAAGCGATCCGGGCTTTTTTCATTGCTCGGCAGTTTCTCGAGGTGGAGACCCCGCAGCGAATCCCGGCCAATGCCCCGGAGTTGCATATCGATGCCATCGCCTCTGGCGATTGGTTTCTGCAGACGTCACCGGAACTCTGCATGAAACGGCTGCTGGCGGCCGGCTATGAAAAACTTTTTCAGATCTGTCGCTGCTGGCGCGACGGCGAACGGGGCAACCGCCACCTGCCCGAATACACCATGCTTGAATGGTACCGGGCCGGCACCGACTACCAACTCCTGCTGACCGATTGCGAAGAACTGCTGGCTGCACTGTGCGCAGCCTCGCAGCTCAAGTGGCAGGGTCAAACAATCGATTTGCGGCGTCCCTGGCCACGCTTGAAGATCGCCGAGGCCTTTGCTCGCTTCAGCGACACCCCGCTTACCGAGGCACTCAAGGAAGGCCGTTTTGATGAAATCATCAGCCTGCAGATCGAGCCTCAGCTGCCAGCGGACAGGCCGGTGTTTCTGACTGAGTACCCGAGCCAACATGCCGCGCTGGCGCGGAAGAAACCTGGCGACCCTGCGGTTGCCGAACGGTTTGAACTGTATATCGGCAAAATGGAACTGGCCAACGCCTTCAGTGAATTGACCGATCCTGCTGAGCAGCGGCAGCGTTTCAGCAACGAAGAGCAACAGCGTCGGGTCGCCGGCAAGCCGCCCTATCCGTCTCCCGAGCCCTTCCTCAAAGAACTGGCGAGCATGCCCGATGCCGCAGGCATCGCCCTGGGTATCGACCGCCTGGTGATGTTGCTGTGCGATGCCGAGAGAATTGACCAGGTGGTCCCTTTCTGCCCTGAAGATTTGTAAGGGAGACTTTACGGTTCCAACTCATTACACTGCAAGCAGGTATTTAACCAGCTTCGTCGCCACCAGCCCTTCTTCACTGCGGTAAAACGCAACAGCTGCAACAAAAAAATCAAAAACCGTTCCCGAAACACCATTAAGTCCCACTAAAATTATTTACAATTAATCCCAAATCAGGTTTTTAATTCCAGGTACCGCAAAACACCATTCTAAATGGCTGATAAAATACTGTACTTACGTATACATACCCATTAAGAAGGCCCATAGAAACAACATTTCTGTATACGAAACAGTTTTTAGGCAAAAAATTTCCTATTGACATGATTTTATAACAACGTATTATGTCGCGAAACAAAACAACCAATATCGCTCATTTTTTATCACAAGATACAGCAGATTATCTAGCAAAAACAACCAGATAGCGCGAACCTTGGTCATATCAGGAATTTTATAACCAGTTTTGGTTTAACATCGTTTACTTGCCGATGGGGCTGGATGAGCTCCCGGCACTTCTATTTAAGAGAGGAGATTCTCTATGGGACACGGACCAGCAGTTAAACTCGGCAAGGACAATGCGTCCGGCTACAAGACCAAACTCGGGGTATCGATGTTTATCGTTTACACCATCGTTTACGCCATCTTTGTTGCCATCAACGCAACCAACCCGAAGGCGATGCAGGACATCATTTTCGGCCAGACAGCAGCCGTTGTCTGGGGCTTCGGGCTGATCGGTTTAGCCCTTGTTATGGCAGTCGTCTACAATCACCTCTGCACTTCAGCAGAAGCCAAACTGAACGGCTAAGGGGGATATAATCATGGTATACACTCAATCACCTCTGGCCATTGGCCTGTTCGTTACCTTTGTTCTATTTGTTCTTGGCCTCTCCTTTTACCTAGCCCGTCGTACCAGCTCGGCCGAAGGCTACTATGCTGCCGGTGGTAATATCCACTGGTTCACCAACGGCGTCGCCTTTGCCGGTGACTACCTGTCGGCGGCATCGTTCCTGGGGATTTGTGGTATGATCGCCACCGCCGGTTACGATGGCTGGATGTACTCCATCGGTTACCTGGCAGGTTGGATCGTCGCCCTGTTCCTGGTTGCTGAGCCGATGAAGCGCCTCGGTAAGTACACCTTTACCGATGCCCTCGACTCCAAATTCAACTCCAAGGCGATTCAGCTGACTGCCGCCATCTCTACCCTGCTGGTTTCGGTTTTCTACCTGATCCCGCAGATGGTTGGTGCCGGCGTGCTGGTGCAGCCGCTGCTCGGCCTGCCGCACTGGGTTGGTGTCTGTATCGTTGGTGTTGTTGTTACCATCATCGTTGCCACCGCCGGAATGGCCTCGACCACCTATGTACAGTTCTTCAAAGGCGCTCTGCTGCTGATCATGTCGACGGTTGTGGTTATTGCTGTTCTGGTCCGTGGGCTGTCGACCGCTCCGGAAAATAACGGTGTTGCCTATCATGACTTCAAAACCATGCAGGCAACCGTCGCTCTGGAAATCAGTGAGCCTGGCTACACTGTGGTTGCCGGTCTTGATTCGGCTTATGGGGAAGCCGGCTTCGTCAAACTGAGTAAAGATGGCCAGGAGACGATCTGGCAGCTGAACGAAACTACCAACGGCTATACCCTCGAAGAGACTCTGTTCATGACCAAGCTGGCGGACGGCACCAAGCTGTTCAACGGCGCGGCCAAAGAAGAGGGTGCCTTCTTCCCGGTTGGCCATGTCAAAGAACTGCGCATGAACGGCCAGGAAGTGGCAGCGACCGGCGCTGTCGGTCCGCTCGCCTACCTGTCCGCCCTGAAAGACTCGACCATCGTTCTCTGGGGTAAAAAATACGTTAAAGAAGGCGACGCCACCACCACCATCTACTACCAGAAGCCGACCCCGGGAGCCCGGGTGCTGCGTCCCGGCCTTAAGTTCAAGGTCGACAACGCCACCGGCCTGCAGAAATTCAACTTCATTTCGCTGATGCTGGCACTGTTCTGCGGGACCGCCGCCCTGCCGCACATCCTGATCCGTTACTACACCGTGCCGAGTCAGGCCGCCGCCCGTAAGTCGACCATCGTCGCCATCGCCGCCATCGGCTTCTTCTATGTCCTGACCCTGTTCCTGGGGATGGGCGCGATGACCAACGGCGTCATCAACCTGACCGATAACAACATGTCGGCACCGCTGCTGGCGCTCTCCTTCGGGGTGGTGCTGTTCGCGGTCATCTCCTCGCTGGCTTTCGCCACCGTGCTCGGGACGGTCTCCGGTCTGATCGTCGCTGCCTCTGGCGCTGTGGCCCACGACTTGATGGATAACTTCCTCGGCATGAAGATGAGCGATGCCGGCAAGGTGCGCGCCGGTAAGATTTCGGCCATCGTGGTCGGTTGTATTGCTATCTACCTGGGGATCGTCTTCGAAGGGATGAACGTCTCCTTCCTGGTCGGCTGGGCCTTCGCGGTTGCTGCTTCAGCTAACCTGCCGGCGATTCTGATGCTGCTGTTCTGGCAGAAGACCACCGCCAAGGGCGTGGCCGCTTCGATCATGGTCGGCCTGGTCAGCTCCCTTGGGCTGATCCTGATCTCCCCGGATATGTGGGTCCGCTACGGCATGCTGCCGGGCGATGCTCCGATCCAGTTCAACAGCCCGGCGCTGATCTCGATCCCGGCCTCCTTCCTGGCCCTGGTGATCGTTTCGCTGATGACCCAGAAGGATGTTCCGGTGGTTGTCAGCGATGCCGCCGAAGCTTAAACCTTGTTCGAATAAATTTGATCTGCCATACTTTGGGCCGCCTTCGGGCGGCCTGTTTTTTTATCAACAACAATTCACAAGTTATCCACAAGAGGAATAGCAATGAAACGTTTCCGCGTTACCCTGCTGGTGATCTGCCTGATACTCGGCTGGCTCGGTTATGCCGACCTTCGCATCCTGCTGCGTAATCCAGAGCCTGTGCCGATCAGCATCGGCGATCTGGAAAGGAACGGAGCACCCCGGGAATGGCTGACCGTGACTGGCGGTCACCAGGATCTGCTGCAGGCGATCAACATGTCTGGAACCATGGAAATCGACTCCTTTCTGGTCCCCCTCAAGGCATCACCAGAGGCAAGTGAAATCCATGTCTGGTTCGAAACCCGCGACCCGGAGATTGTCGACCTGCTGACAAGCTACTATTTCCACCTGGATAATGATACTGAGCGCAGCGAATTCCTCGTTGAAAACCAATTCATCCTGACTGCTGAACGGGAATTGACCGGGATGACCGCGGAAAGCTTGGTAGCCGATTCCAATCGGCAGAAATTGCTTGAACTGCTTGAGGAGATGAATGTTCCGGCCAGTGAGAATGTCATCTTTATCAGCGAGGGGAAGCAGCCGGTGAAGGGGCGAGCCCTTTTTTTCTCGACAATGGCTGTCATCGGCCTGCTGAAATTGCTGTTTGACCTGCTTAAATCGCCGGCTAAGAAAATCCAGCCAGAGACAGAGTGCGAAAAAGGCTGAGCCCAAGGCGCTTTGTCACACTATCTCAACCAATGGCAGATCGTGCGGATCGCGATCAGGACCTTTTCACAGTACTGGTCGAGGAAAGTCTCATCCAGCTCCTGGTCCAGTGGACTCTGTTCTGCTGCGGCGAGGGCCCTGGCCCCATCGAAGTCAACGAAGGCCAGGCGCGCCGTTAGCTCATGCTGCGGGCGGCCAAAGGCGCTGCCGGGCAAAAAAGCCACCCCGGCCTCCTGCAGTATTTTTCGGCACAAACTCTCCGCATCAGTCACACCCCGCGCCGCCAGCTTCGCCCGGGCAGGACTGAAATCAGGGAAGATATAAAAGGCTCCAATCGGCCGGGCGACCTCAAGCCCAGCTGCCGTCAGCTGAGCGAAGATCCAATCTGCCAGCGCCTTGAGAATTCGCCGCGACTGCTGCAGATAGCGCTCCAGCTCGGCCCCACCCTGAAACGCCTTGACAGCCGCATACTGGATCGGCGCACTGGTCGCTGTGAAGGTCTCGCTGGCAACCACCGCCATCGCATCGAGCAGCCAGCTCAGCTCTGTCGGGAAGGCAAAGGTGCCCAGTCGCCAGCCGCCGGCACCGGCCCACTTGCTCAGCCCACTGGCAACGATCGTCCCTTCCGGGTAGTAACGGGCGATGGAGCGGTGCGTGCCGGTAAAATTCAGCTCACCGTAGATTTCATCAGAAAGCATGATTAAACGATATTTTCGCGCTACCGCCGCCAGATCCTGCAGCTGTTGATCGGAATAAGAACATCCAGTTGGGTTGTTGGGATAGTTCAAAATGACAATCCGCGGCTTGGTCGGATCGGCTTGGCAGAGACCCTCAAGCTCTTCGGGAGTCAGCAGCCAATCGTTTTTCGCCTCGGTCTGCAACCAACGCACATGCCGCCCAATGATATGCGCCTGAGGCGCATAGGAGACCCAGCTCGGCGTCGGGATGACCAAGTCTCCGTAGTAGACCAGCTGAAGAATGAACATCAGCTCCTTTGAACCGGGACCGATCAGAATATGCTCGCTGCAAAAAGTCAGGTCCTGGGTCCGCCGATAATAGCCCGCGACCGCACTGCAGAGGGCCTGGAGGCCCCGCACCGGCAGATAGTCTTTCTGGTGGGCATTATTCTGTAACTCTTTTACAATCGGACCTGGAACCGGAAATGGCGATTGCCCCAATCCCAATTTATAGATCTGCTTTCCCGCCGCCAGTAAACGATTACTCTCTTCATTAATTCCCAGGGTCGCCGAGACCGGCAAGCCGCGGACATTAAGATTTAAATGAACCTCGTGCGCCCCTTGTTTCATCTGAACACTCCTGAAAGGTAGATTGCTGGGTCAACGGTGCGGAGGCAATAAAGCTGAGCTGCAGTGATCAGCAGACTCGAAAAAACGATCAGTTGATGTTGCGCAACTGCTCTAATAGGCAAAGAAAAAGGGCCAGAGAAGATCTCCAGCCCAAGTTCTTTGTTCAAGTATAGTATGTCAACTTATGTCAACCGAGATGAACGCTGTGATTGCGCGCTCGGTTGGCGATAATTGTCGGATCGATAACTTCTCCACATGCACAGCATTTCCAGGCATCGAAAGCTCGCACGAAATCATAATATTTTTCTGAGTACATCCTACCTTTGCATTTTGGACATTTCATTTAGCTACCTCCATGGCGCCAGAGTTTTAACCTAAGCCGAACCAACCAGAGCAAACAGACTGGTTTTGTCGACCTTTACTTCTTCATGAGACATGCCAAGGAGCGGGAAAAAAAAGACCTTTTAGCTCACCAATAAATTAATCTCTATTTTTCAGTGAGTTGGACAAGTGAAAAGGACGTTGGCTCTAAACCAGTGAGAAGAACTTTGCCTTCTGTAAAGGAAACTGCAAATGAAAACAGAATTTTTCGCCATTTTTTTGACGGCGGATGAGATGTCATGGTTCTAGCACAAATTGAAAAAATGTCAACCAGGGTATAGAGGAACATAAGGTTTATGTTGAAGCGGTCTTTCGCTTTTGCTTACACGCATCAAAGAGCAAGCCAACACCCTGATTTTAATAGACAATCATCTGGACTACAAAACGATAAGGTTATTTCCCAATCTAAAGCCAGGCCTATTCGTCATAAATCTGACGACCAAAGTCGACTGGCGTCATTTATTTGATGACAAAAAAGCCGGCACGCTGCTAAGCAGTGCCGGCTTTTTTGTCAAGGAAGGTCTGTGTTGCTCAGATCTGATCTTTGTAGAGCTTGTAGGTCAAGGCATCGGCCAGGGCATTATATGAGGCGTCGATGATATTACTGCTCACCCCAACTGTTCCCCAGCGGCTGTCATGGTCACCCGACTCGACCAGAACCCGGGTCACAGACTCAGTGCCCTGGCTGGCCGGCAATACCCGGACCTTATAGTCAAGCAGTTTGACCTCGCCAAGCTGCGGGTAAAAGCTGATTAAAGCCTTACGGAGGGCCATGTCGAGAGCATTGACCGGCCCATTGCCATCAGCGGCGGTGTGCTCGACCTTGCCACCAACCTTGACCTTGATGGTGGCTTCCGAGATCGGGTCGTTCTCTCCGTCCCGCAGGGTATCGATCACCCGGAAGGCGGTTACCGTGAAATAATGCTTGAGCTTGCCCATCGCCTTGAGCATCAGCAGCTCAAAGGATGCTTCGGCCCCTTCGAACTGAAAACCTTTATTTTCCAGTTCTTTGATTTCTTCCAGAATCTCCATGGTGACCGGATCTTTACTGTCCAGTTCGATCCCACACTCTTCAGCCTTGGCGAGGATATTGGACCGCCCGGACAGGTCGGAGACCAGAACACGGGTGCGGTTGCCGACCAGTTCAGGGCGAATATGCTCATAGGTTTCCGGATGGCGCTGGATTGCCGAGACATGGACGCCACCTTTGTGGGCAAAGGCGGAATTGCCGACAAAAGCCTGATGCTTGTTCGGGATCAGGTTGGCCAGCTCATAGACATGCCGCGAAGCCTGCCGCAACCTTTTCAGATTCTCATCGCTGAGACACTCTTTGCCTAATTTAAGCTTAAGCGAGGGGATAATGGAACAGAGGTTGGCGTTGCCGCAGCGCTCGCCAAATCCATTCATGGTTCCCTGAACATGCACCGCACCGCAACTGACCGCCATCAGGGAATTGGCCACCGCACACTCACTGTCGTTGTGGGCATGAATGCCGATCGGTACATCAACCGCCTGTTTGACGACCTCCATGATTGTCGGTATCTCGTGCGGCAGGGTTCCGCCGTTGGTGTCGCAAAGCACGATGCAGTCAGCGTTGGCGCTGGCAGCAGCTTGCAGGGTCTTGATCGCATAGTCCGGGTTGGCCTTATAACCGTCAAAGAAGTGTTCGGCGTCGTAGACGACTTCGCCAACCCGCTCTTTAAGATAAACCAGCGAGTCGTAAATCAATTCAAGATTCTCTTCCAGGGAGATCCGCAGCGCCTCATGGACATGGAAATCCCAGGTTTTGCCGAAAATCGTCACCGTGTCCGGCTCGGCCTCGATCAGCATCTGGATGTTGTTGTCCTCAGCAGGTGTCACTTTGGCCCGGCGGGTTGAGCCGAAGGCAGCAACCTTGCTGTGCTTGAGCGAGACCTTTTTAATCTCCTGAAAAAAGGTAATGTCCTTGGGATTCGAGCCGGGCCAGCCTCCTTCGATATAATCGATTCCCAGCTCATCGAGCCGTTGGGCAATGCGCACCTTATCCTGAACCTGAAAGGAAATATCCTCAGCTTGGGTGCCGTCCCTCAAGGTGGTATCGTAAAGCAGTATCCGACTCATTGCATGACATCCTTTCCCGCCTGAACCTGAATAGTATTAGCTCTCATCACTCTCCGACCGATTCAGGCCGAAGGCTTCGTGCAGCACCCGGACCGCCAGTTCGGTGTACTTGGTGTCGATAATGCAAGAGACCTTGATTTCACTGGTGGAAATCATTTCGATATTGATGCCTTCCCGAGAGAGGGTCTGGAACATGGTGCTGGCGATCCCGGAATGGGAGCGCATACCAACCCCGATGATCGAAATCTTGGCGATATTCTCATTGTGCTTGACGCCGCTGGCGCCGATTTTTTGAGCGATTTCCTCCACGATTTTCACCGCTTTTTTGCAATCCGCCTTGGGCACGGTGAAGGTCATGTCGGTCTTGCCTTCATGGGACACGTTCTGGATGATCATATCGACGGTAATATTCGCTTCGCTCAGCGGGGAAAAGATCTGCGCAGCGATTCCCGGCTGATCGGGCACCCCGAAAATACTGATTTTTGCTTCGTCCTTATTGTACGCCACACCTGAAACCAGTACCGTCTCCATTTCCTGATCCTCCTTCATTACCAGCGTTCCCGGCTTGTCGTTGAAGCTCGAACGCACATGAATGATTACGTTATATTTTTTGGCAAACTCAACACTGCGAATCTGCAGCACCTTGGCGCCCAGCGAAGCCATCTCGAGCATTTCCTCATAAGAGATCTTCTCGATTTTGCTGGCCTCGGGGACCATCCGCGGGTCGGTGGTATAGACACCGTCGACATCGGTGTAGATCTCGCAGACATCCGCCTTTAATGCGGCAGCGACGGCAACAGCCGAGGTGTCAGAGCCGCCGCGCCCCAGGGTGGTAATATTTCCCTGTCCATCGGTGCCCTGAAAACCGGCGACGATTATGATGGTGCCCGATTTCAGGTCCTCGCGGATATTTTTATCATCGATGCTCTTGATCCGCGCTTTGGCATGAGCGTTATCAGTGACCACCGGGATCTGGGAGCCGAGATAACTCTTGGCATTGTAGCCCATCGATTGCAGACACATCGAGAGCAGGGCAATGGTGACCTGCTCGCCGGTTGAGACCAGCACATCATATTCCCGTTCAGTGGGGAATTCACTGATCTCTTCCGCCAATGCCACCAGGCGGTTGGTTTCCCCCGCCATGGCCGAGACAATCACCACGACGTCGTTGCCATCATCAAACGTCTTGGCCACCCGCCGGGCAACATTGCGGATCCGCTCAACTGTGCCGACAGATGTGCCGCCATATTTCTGTACTACCAGGGCCATAGCAGTCCTCTTCCTCCAGATTGGAAATTCGGTGCCAACGCAACCGTGCCGATATCGCTGAAAAGTCCTAAAAGGTCTCGGAAATCCCTTTTCATAACAGGAATTCCTCCACCGGTCAAAAGCTTTTTACGCCTCTTTGGGCGGCATTAAAGGATGTTTCTGCAGACTGTCCTGCAGACCGAGAAGCAGGCTTTCGGCATCCTTCCCAAGGGCACGAAAATCAACCCGGCGCCGGTCGCCGCCCTGATGCTTGAGGTGAACCCAAAGAGCCTCCAGATGATCTTCCTGCAAACGCTCCGGCCACTCCACCAGAGCCACGCCATCACCATGGGCATACTCATCAAAGCCGAGCTCGATCAGTTCATCCGGATCGCTCAAGCGATAAAGGTCAAAATGATAAAGCGGCAAACGGGCCGGGTAATGATTCATCAGGGTAAAGGTCGGGCTGGTGATCGGCACCTGGGGAGCCACGCCAAGCCCTCGTGCGATGCCCCGGGCAAGAACCGACTTGCCGGCGCCCAAGTCGCCCTGCAACAGAATCAGGGCCGGCTGCTCAAGCAACCGGCCCAGTCGAACTCCGAGTTTCAGCGTCTGCTCTTCACAGACGCTGTCAATGCTGTGTTTCATGACGGTCAATTTTCCATTGCCCGGATCAGGTCAAGCCGGGCCACCACACCAAGCATCTTTTCCTCTTCAACCACCGGAATCAGATGTGCTTTATGCTTGGCCATCAATCCGGCAATGTCGCGTACCGGTGTATCGGGACCGCAGGTGACCAGCCGCTTATTATAGAGTTCGCCAACGGTGGTGGCCGTCACCCGATCAACCTCGCCCTTGAAGCGTTTTTCACTATCCAGATAAAACACCCCATCAAACAGAGCCATCACAGTGGGAATATGCAAAGGTTTTTGCTGCTCAATCAGGTCGGTTTCGCTGATGACCCCGACCAACGTGCCTTGGGAATCAAGGACCGGCATGTTGCTGTACCTGGTCTCGACAAATTTACTGGCCAGCTCCTTCAGGCTGGTGTCGGTGGTCACGGTGACAACCTCGGTGGTCATGATGTCTTTGGCAGTCAGCATGGGTCTTCTCCTTCGGTCAGTTCCCGGCGGGCCGCCGGGAGTTGTGGAAGCAAATCCGAAGCGGCCATTCCGGCTGTTCCCTGGTGCCTGGCTATCCGTTCGGCCGCTCGGCCATGCAGCCAGGCGGCAAGTGCTGCCGCAGCAAAGCTGTCCAGCCCCTGGGCCAGCAATCCGCCCAGCAGTCCGGTCAGCACATCGCCGCTGCCACCGCTGCTCAGGCCATCGTTGCCACTGGAGTTGATACAGACCGCGCCTTCGGGGTCGGCGATCAGCGTTCGGGGGCCCTTCAGTAACAATACAACCTTATGCCTGGCGGCGAAATCGACGGCGAGCTGGAAACGATCCGCTTCTATTTCCGCCACGGACCGGCCGCAGAGACGCGCCATTTCGCCCGGATGCGGGGTCAACACCGGCAATGGGCCTTGGCGCTGCTGCAGACAATCAAGTTGTCCGGCCAGCAGGTTCAAGCCATCGGCATCGATCACCAGCGGCAGATTTGCTTCAACCACCAGCCAGCGCAGCAACTCTTTCAAGTCATCGCTCTGACCAAGCCCTGGCCCGATGGCGAGGGCCTGCCGACCGATCAACAGCTTCTCTAACGCCGGCTTCGCCTGCAGACAAAGCAGACCCTCCCGGTCAGCAAGCGGACTGGTCATGACCTCGGTCAGCTTGACTTCGAGAATAGCATGCACGGCTGCCGGAACAGCAGCAGTCACCAGTCCGCAGCCGCTGCGCAGCGCAGCGGCACCGGCCAGAGCCGCCGCACCGGTTTTGCCGGGAGAACCGGCAAGCAGCAGCAGATGGCCAAAGCTGCCCTTGTGGCCAGCCGAAGACCTTGAGGGTAACCAGTCACGCGCCTGTTCAGCTCCGGTCAGCAGCACCTTGCTGGTCAATTCCGGCCGACCAAAGCGGGGGATACCGATATCCACCACTTCCAGAGCCCCCACGCAGCCGGCGCCGGGATAACTGCCATGACCGATTTTGGCCTGGTCAAAGGTCACCGTCAGGTCAGCCTGTACGGCGCTGCCGCAGATTCGCCCGTTGCTGGCGTCAACTCCTGAGGGGATATCGACGGAAAAAACCGGCACCCCCGAACTGTTGATCAGGTCGATCGCTTCGGCGTACAGACCGGTCACCGTCGCTTTCAGTCCGGTGCCCAGCAGCGCATCGACAATCACCTCCGGTGCCGCCAGGTCGATCCCGTTGCGCAGTTGGTCACCATCCAGGATGAAAGAGGTTGGCAGATTCATCTTTCGCTGAATACCGAGCATGACTGCAGCATCCCCTTGAATCGCTTCCGCCTGCCCCAGCACCAGGGTCTGCACATTCCAGCCCTGCTCGGCCAACCGACGGGCCATGACATAGCCATCGCCGCCATTGTTGCCCTTGCCGGCGACAATCAGCACCGGACCAGGAAAAAGATCGCCAAACTCGCGGCAAAAAATCTCCGTGGCCGCGCTGCCGGCGTTCTCCATCAGGACAGTCCCGGGAACGCCCAAGGTCTGGATTGCGCCTTGGTCGATCGCCTGCATCTCATCGGCACTGATCAGTCGCATGAGGACTCCAGAATGACAGTCGCAACGGCGTAGTCGCCGTCGTGTGAGTAGCTGAGATGGACTGAAGAAATATCGCGCGCGGCCAGGAGTTCCGCCGCCCGGCCGGACAACTGCAGCGACGGGCAGCCGAGGGCATCACGCCTGACCCGGATCTGCTGCCAGGCCAAACCATCCCGCAGTCCGGTCCCCAGCGCCTTCAGGAAGGCTTCTTTGGCGGCAAAGCGGGCAGCGAAATGGGGCGCCGGATCTTTCTTCTCCAGCGCATAACAGCGCTCCTCGGCAGAAAACAATCGTTCAAGGACGCGGTTGTCAGGCGTAAGAAATTTACGAAAGCGATCAATACGGGTCAGATCGGTCCCTACCCCACAGATTGCCACAACGCTCTCCTGTCCGGTTATCTACAGCAGCGCCAGCATCTCACGGACCGCCCGTTCCATTCCGACCAGGGCCGCCCGGGCAACTATGCTGTGGCCGATGTTAAACTCCTCGATCCCCCGCAGCGCAGCGACCGGACCAATATTCCGGTAATTGAGTCCATGGCCCGCGTTTACCCCCAAGCCCAGCTTGCGGGCAGCGCTGACAGCGATCTCGATCCGTTGCAATTGCGCGCGCTGGTCGGCGGGGTTGGTCGTCTCGCAGTAGGTGCCGGTGTGGATTTCAATGTAATCGGCTGCGACCCTGTGGCTGGCCTTAATCTGCTCGATTTCCGGCTCAATAAACAGACTGACAAGAATCCCCGCCTGCTTGAGCAGGGCGATCTTTTCCTTCAGCGTCGACCGCAGCAGGGACACATCGAGCCCCCCCTCGGTGGTCAATTCATGCCGGCCCTCCGGCACCAGGGTCACCACATCCGGCAAAACCTTCAGGGCAAAAGCGACCATTTCGTCAGTCAGGGCCATCTCCAGATTAAGGCGGGTCTTAACCGTCTTACGCAGCAATTCAACATCACGATCCTGGATATGCCGCCGATCCTCGCGCAGATGAACAGTAATCCCCTGAGCACCAGCCAGTTCCGCCAACAGCGCCGCGGCAACCGGATCAGGCTCATCGATACCGCGCGCCTGGCGGATTGTCGCAATATGATCGACATTTACTCCCAGCTTAGCCAAACTCCAAACTCCCTCTGCGATTTCAGCATTTCCCTGCGCCTCTGCACAGATTTTTTTTGCAAACTGTCCAGGTCACCGCCACCCTCGACCAACCGGGTGGTGGTCAGGCAACTAAAATTATATCAGGCCCCGATATGTTCTTTGACCAGGCGGGCCAGACTATCTGCCAATTCGGCAATTCGGCCCTGATCTTCACCTTCGATCATCACACGCAGCAGCGGCTCAGTCCCAGAATAACGGATCAGCACCCGCCCCTTATCCTTCAGCTCAGCTTCGACCTCATCGATCGCCTGTTTAATCGGTGCAATCTCAGCCAGATCGGCTTTTTCCCGAACCCGGACATTCACCAGGACCTGCGGCAGGGAGGTCATCACCTTAGCCAGCTCCGATAACCGCTTGCCGCTGCGCTGAATGATCGCCAGAACCTGCAGCGCAGAAAGGATCCCGTCACCGGTGGTGTTATGATCAAGGAAAATCATGTGCCCTGATTGCTCGCCGCCCAGATTATAGCCACCTTTGCGCATCTCCTCGACGACATAACGGTCGCCGACCCCGGTGCGGACAACTTTGCCGCCCGCTTTTTGTATGGCGATATCAAGCCCCATGTTGCTCATGACGGTAGCGACGACGGTCTTTTTTTTCAGCTCACCGGTTTTCAGCATCTCGGTTCCGCAGATCGCCATAATGTGATCGCCATCGACCTCGTCGCCATTCTCATCAACAAAAATCACCCGGTCGGCATCACCGTCCAGGGCAATCCCCAGATCTGCGCGATACTCGCGAACCTTGCGCGCCATCACCTCGGGATGCAAAGAACCGCAACCGTCGTTAATATTCATGCCGTTCGGCTCACAGCCCAGGGTGATCACTTCAGCACCAAACTCAGTCAGTACCGCCGGCGCGACTTTATAGCCGGCACCATGGGCACAATCGAGGACAATCCGCAGCCCCTGCAGGTCGAGATCGCGCGGAAAGGTGTTTTTCAGAAAGACGATGTAGCGGCCTTTGGCATCATCGATCCGATAAGCCTTGCCGACATCCTCGGCGATCGGCCGAAGTTCATCGAGGCGGTTATTGAGAATCAGATCTTCAATCTTCAGTTCCAGGTCATCAGGCAGCTTGAAGCCATCGTTGGAGAAAAATTTGATGCCATTATCCTGGTAAGGGTTGTGAGAAGCACTGATCACCACCCCCGCATCGGCGCGCATCGAAGAAGTGATAAAGGCGATCCCCGGGGTCGGCAGAGGCCCAACCAGCAGGACATCGACCCCCATCGAACAGATGCCGGCAACCAAAGCATTTTCAATCATATAGCCGGACAGCCGGGTGTCCTTACCGATCACCACCCGATGGCGCCGACTGCCGCCATTTTTAAATACATAGGCGGCGGATCGCCCAAGCTGCATCGCCATCTCGGAGGTCATCGGCTCAATATTGGCGATCCCCCGGACCCCATCTGTTCCAAACAGTTTCTTATCCATGCTTACTTATCCCCTTGCGTATTTTCTTCAATCAACTGATCTATGGCATCCAGTTCATCACTGCCGCCTGCAGCCGGCTCCAGAGCCTGAATCTCGACCTCGACTTCCGTCGTCTTTTCATTTTTAAAATTGGTGTAGGTCCCCTGATGAACCAATGGAACGATTAAGGAAAAACTTTCATTGACGCCGGTCAGATCGACCGGCTCGGTGGTCACTGAGGTGACACTCTTGAGCTCCGATTCTGCTCCTTCGATGACCACCCGATCGGGTGCGGCGCTGACTCTGCCAACCGCATAGCCGGCCAGCGGTTCGCCGCTCAAAGAGATCTTGATCGGAACCTTCTTTTCCGCCACCCGCTCCAGTTTCAGATCGATAAAGGATGGTGACAGGCGCGTCACCCGCAAGCCACTCGGCAGATTGAGCCGTTCTTCGAGGCGCTTGAAGGTGGTCAACCCGGGCTGCAGATCACTCAGGTCAACGGTGATACCGATATCGTTCGGGCTGACCTTCATCTGCAGCGTCCTGGGACCGCTGACGCGCACATCGATCAGGCTGGGAACTTCGTTGGCGACCATCAGCCCGGCAGGAACATTCTGCAGCTCGAGGGGGACCGTATAGCCGACCTCCAGCCGCCGTTCGCCCATGATAAACATCCAGAGGATAAGGGCAAAGACCAGCGAGATCAGCTTTAATGTCCAGTTCTCCGTCAACACCTTGAACATGCCGCTAGTCCTTTTTCTTCTTCGCCGGCCGACGCGGCTCAAGCAACCTTCCCAAAACCTTTTTCAGACTGGTGGCGTCGAGGTTGCGGGTAATACCGCCATTCACGGCGACGGAGATCTTGCCAGTCTCTTCAGAGACGATAATCGCCACCGCATCAGCCAGTTCGGTCAGACCGATCGCGGCCCGGTGGCGGGTACCCAGCGCCTTGCTGACATCGCTGCTCTGGGTCAGAGGCAAAAAGCAGCCGGCCTGCTGCAATCGCCCCTGCTGAACGACTAGTGCGCCGTCATGAATTGGCGAACTCGGCATGAAGATCGCGCGGATCAACTCACTCTCGACCCGGGCATCGATCAGCGTCCCCGATTCAAGGATATCCTTGATTCCGGTCTCGCGTTCAATAACGATCAGAGCCCCGATTTTGCGATTGCCGAGAGCAACGCAGGCCCTGACCAGCTCCTCGATCATTTCGGTTTCTTCCCGATAGGTCATGCCACCGAAAAAAGGATTGCTGCCGACGTGCATCAGGGCACGGCGGATGTCATTCTGAAAGATAACCACAATGACCAGGATGATCGAAGAAAGAAAGTTACTGAGAAACCAGTTAAGAGTATGCAGATCGCCGACCCGGGATGCCAGATAAACGACCAGAATAACCGCCAGCCCAAGCAGCATCTGGACCGCCCTGGTGCCCTTGATCAGCAGGATGATCCGGTAGATGATGAAGGCGACAATGCTGATATCAAGCAGATCGAGCAGACGAATATTGGAAAAGACATCAAGCATGACAGCATCCACCGACAGGCAGAGAGGTGATACAACAGTCGAACAGGGCAGCAAGCCTGCAGCGGGAAACCAAGAACATCAATCTGCCAGCCGCTGCTCACGGATCGCCCAAGCCACTCTAACGGCGTCCAGAGCCGGCCTCACATCATGCACCCGAAACAGCTGCACCCCCTGGGCGACCGCCAGCGCCAGGGTGGCCAGAGTCCCGGCCAGGCGTTGGGCCGGCTGGTTCTGGCCGGTAATTTTACCAATAAAACTTTTGCGCGACGTGCCAAGCAGAATCGGACAGCCGAGACGGTGAAACTGCCGCAACTGCTGCAGAATCTTCAAGTTCCCTTGCACGTCCTTGCCGAAACCGATTCCCGGGTCGATGGCCAATTTTGCCTGCTCGACCCCTGCGCTCAGAGCAGCCTGAATACTCTGCTCCAAAAAGGCCAGGACATCTCTGATAAGATGGTCATAACGGGTGTCCTGCTGCATCACTGCGGGACGGCCGCGGGTGTGCATGAGGAATAGCCCGGCGCCAGATTCGGCGGCAACGGCAGGCATCTTTGGGTCGAAAGTCAGGCCGCTGATATCATTTATAAAGTTAGCCCCGGCGGCAATAGCCTCCCGAGCGACAGCCGCTTTATTGGTATCGATTGAGATCGGTTGATCGGTCTCCTGACGCAACCGCTCGATGACCGGAACAACCCGGTTTAATTCCTCATCAAGACTGACCGCCGGTGCTCCCGGCCGGGTACTCTCTCCGCCGATGTCGAGCAGGTCGGCACCATCCCGAAGCAGCTGCAACCCCTGCTTGAGTGCGGAGTCAACATTCAGGAAGCGACCGCCATCTGAAAATGAATCGGGTGTCACATTGAGTACGCCCATGATCCGCGGTTGTCGCAGATCCAGGCAACAGTCCCGCCCAAGCAGCCGCGTTGCTAAAATTTCGCTCAGGACGATGGCATCTCTTCCTTGTCTTCTTTTTTCTCTTCTGCGTCACCTTCTGTCGCGCCCTGCTCAGGCCCTCCGTCCGGCGCGTCAACGTCCTCGGCCATTTTCTCGGCGTCATCCTTCTTTAGACCCAGGTCTGCGGTCGGCGCCGCCGGGTGATCATCTTCGAACTTAAAGGACTCTTCGCTCTCTTTCGGCTTCAGGTAATCCGGCGCCCCATCAGGGAAAACCGTCGCGATAACTTCGCCAGAACCCAGGGTTTCTTTTTCCAGCAATTCTTCGGACAGCGCCACCAGCAGATGCTGATTTTCCTTGAGAAGCTTGCGGGTAATTTCATAATTCTCGTGGACAATGCGCCGAATCTCCTGGTCGATCTCAACAGCAGTCGCCTCACTGTAATTCTTCATATGCCCCATGTCGCGGCCGAGAAAGACTTCGCCCTCTTTTTCCCCGAAGGTCAACGGGCCGATTTTTTCACTCATCCCCCACTCGCAAACCATCTTGCGGGCGATCGCTGAAACCCGCTCCAGGTCGTTGCTGGCGCCACTGGTCACCGACTCGAAGGTCAGCTCCTCGGCAATTCGCCCACCGAGCATCGAGCGGATGCGGATATGCAGGCCTTTGGCGGTTTCGTTGTATTTCTCTTCGGCCGGCAGGTACATGGTAACGCCCATCGCCCGGCCGCGCGGAATAATCGAAACCTTATGCACCGGATCTGAACCCGGGGTCAGCAGTGAAACCAGGGCATGGCCGGCCTCATGATAGGCCGTCACCTTCTTTTCTTCCTCGGTGATCACCATGGAGCGCCGCTCGGCCCCCATCAGCACCTTGTCCTTGGCCGCCTCCATATCATCCATGTCAACCTTGGCCTTGTTTGCCCGGGCAGCCAGCAACGCCCCTTCGTTGATCAGGTTGGCGAGATCGGCACCGGAGAAACCAGGCGTCCCCTTGGCGACCACAGCGAGATCGACATTTTCATCCATCGGCACCTTGCGGGAGTGAACTTGCAGGATCTTCAGCCGCCCTTTGACATCTGGACGCGGCACGACAACCTGGCGGTCAAAACGTCCGGGCCGCAACAGTGCGGGATCGAGAACATCGGGCCGGTTGGTGGCCGCCACCAGGATGACGCCTTCATTGGTTTCAAAGCCATCCATCTCGACCAGCAGCTGGTTAAGGGTCTGCTCACGCTCATCATGACCGCCGCCAAGTCCCGCGCCGCGATGGCGGCCAACCGCATCGATCTCATCAATAAAGATGATGCAGGGAGCGTTCTTCTTGCCCTGAACGAACAGGTCACGAACCCGACTGGCGCCGACCCCGACAAACATTTCGACAAAGTCAGAACCGGAAATAGTGAAAAACGGCACCCCGGCCTCACCGGCCACGGAGCGGGCCAGCAGGGTCTTCCCGGTTCCCGGGGAGCCGACCAGCAGCACCCCTTTGGGAATCTTACCGCCCAGGCGGGTGAATTTTTTGGGATCCTTCAGGAACTCAACCACCTCTTCAAGCTCCTGCTTGGCTTCATCCACACCGGCGACATCCTTGAAGGTCACCTGCCCCTGGGTATCAGTCAGCAGCTTGGCCTTACTCTTACCGAAGCTCATCGCCTTACCGCCACCGGCCTGCATCTGCCGCATGAAGAAGATCCAGACGGCGATCAGCAGCAGGATCGGGCCCCAGGAAACCAGCAGGGTGAACCAGAATCCCTGATCGTCAACCGGTTTGGCTTCGATCACCACGCCCTTTTCCTTCAGCTCCGGGATCAGCTCCTCATCCATCGGCGCATGGGTCTGGAATTTACTGCCATCCTCATAGACCCCGGTCACCTGGTTGCCCTGGAAGGTGATATTGGTCACCCGACCGGCTTCAATGGCGGTGAGAAATTCGGTGTAATTAATCTTGGTCAGCTCGCCTTCGCGCTGGGTCATCATGTTGAAAAGCATGATCATCAACAGCGAAATAACCAGCCACAAAGCGAGATTTTTCTGGAATTGGCTCACAATACCCCCTGTGGAGTTTTATTAGCAATTTCAGCGGCACAAAGTACCGCCAACAAATAGGTAGAATCAGCAGGAAAAATTACCATAAAGAACAACCACCCACAAGTTTTTTGTCCGCGCTACTGCCCTTCAAAGAAGTTCCAAACGCAGAATCGGCCCCGCTTGCAGATTGGCCCGTGCATGCCTTGAGCGGCGCCGACCGATCACCCAGAGAATCTTTTCTCCGGCAACCAGCAAAGGAATGCTGGCCCGCTCTTCAAGCTCAATCCGTTCATCGCTGAAATAGCGCTTCAGTCGCTTGCGCCCTGCCATGCCCTGCGGAGCAAAACAATCTCCCGGCTGCCAGCTGCGCACCCGCAGAGGTTCATTAAGTTCAGCAAGGGAAAATTCAACGACTGCGGCCGACTCCCCCTGCTGCTCGGCCAGAACCAGAGCTTGCAGGGTCTGCCCGTGCGGCAGGTCAACCTGCCCCGGAATCGGCAGGGGAAGATCGTAGCCAGACAACCGAGCTGGAGCGACGGAACGAAACCAGAGCTGCTCATAGCGTCGCGCCACCCAGCACTCGGGGAGATCGATCTGGGCCTGACTGCGATCGGCCAGCAGCAGCCCGTCTATCGCCCGCAGATGGCTCGTCTCGATCCGCTGCAGATCATGGCGCACCCGCCGCAATGCTTCACGGTAGATGCGCAGCCTTAAAGCCGGATGCTGCTCGAGCAGCAGAGCCCGATCCAGTCGCAGCCCGTCCAGGGCCGGCACCTCAAGCGCAATGAGCAACTGGGCCAGATGCTGCTGCCAGAAATCCTCTTCACCCTGGACCTGCTCACAAAGAACGCTCAATCGCTCGTCCAACTGGGGATTCAGATCCCGCAGTTGCGGCATAATCTGCTGACGCAAGCGATTACGCAGATAGGCCGGGTCGCGGTTTGATTCATCCTCGACCCAGCGCAGCCCTTGTTGCCTGGCATAGTCCAGAATCTGCCGGCGACTGACGCCAAGCAGCGGCCGCCACCAGCGCCCCTGCAGAGGGCGCATTGCCGCCAGACCGCTGATGCCGGTGCCCCGCAGCAGGCGCAGAAAAAAGGTTTCGGCCTGGTCGTCGCGATGGTGAGCCAGAACGATCCGTTCACAGCCGAAACTGTCGGCGACGACCTGCAAAAACTTGCGCCTTGCCTGCCGGGCAGCCATCTCCAGACTCAACCCGGAGCCTTTCGCCAACCCCGGCACATCCTCTCGCCCCAGCTGACAAGGCAGCTGCCACTTCTCGCAGAGCGAAGCGACAAATTCAGCATCCGCGGCGCTCTCCGGACGAATCTGATGGTCGAGGTGGGCGACCTGGAGAGTCAGATTGAATTCCCGCGCAGCCCCTCGCAGCAGATGGAGCAGGACCACGGAATCAACACCGCCTGAAACAGCCACCAGCAAAGAGGCATCACCGGAAAAGTCTTCACCGAAAAACAGAGATGAGAGTGCATGGGTCACAACTGAAGATCTTTCCAAAAGCGGAACAGAATCGCTCTACATCGCCACTGTCCAGAACTATAGACGAAAAAAGCCCCTCACGATAGCGTGAAGGGCTTAATATGGTGGCGGTGCAGAGATTCGAACTCCGGACACTGCGGATATGAGCCGCATGCTCTAACCAACTGAGCTACACCGCCGAATCTATAGTCACTCCGAAAAGGAGGATCGGCTTTGGTTGCGGCGGGAGAGGGATTTGAACCCCCGACCTTCGGGTTATGAGCCCGACGAGCTACCAGACTGCTCCATCCCGCGACACGAGGCAGGAAAATAGTATCCTGCGACTGAAATGTCAAGAAAAAAATCAGCGCTCGGGACAGCCCTGAAACCGTGCAGAAAAGCGGTTCCCAGCCAGACCTAAAGACGGGTCACAAAGCCCTTGAGCTGCTCCTTTTTCTCCATCAACTGCTGCATCTCGGCCACCGCCTGGCTATCAGCGTAGGGGCCGATTTTCACCCGATACCAGATCCCCTTGGCGGCCAGATCGGCCTCGACGACGAAAGCGGGGTAGCCCTTACTGACCAGCTTCGACTTCAAACGCCCTGCATCAGCCGCCTTGGCGAAGGAAGCCACCTGCAGAGCGTATTTCCCCTGCGAGCTGGCTGGCGGCTGACTGGGAGCCGGAGAAGTACTCACCGGCGCTGCAGAGCTGGCAGGCGGCGCCGCAGCGGCCACCGTTGGTTCCTTTTTCACCACCGGCCGTTCCGGCAGTTCGATAGGCGGCCTGGCGACAGGCCTAGGCTTGACCTCTTCTTCCGGTGGCAGATTAATTCCACTGCCAAGCGGAGCCGATTCCTTGGCCAGCTTGTCGTAAAAAGTCAGCTTGGTTTCGGCGATGGTGTCCGCAGGACTTTTGCTGGGCAGCGCCGCAGTTGGCTTGGGCGGAGCCTTGACCTTCGCTGGCGGCGCCGCAGCAGCCGGCTCAGCCGGCCGATCCGCCACCTGCCGGGCCAGTTCCGCCTCGGACCCGCGGCTGCCGACCATCACCCCCAGAGTGAAGCTGGCCAGGGAAACCACCAGCAGCAGAACCACCAGGAAGAAAACCTGCTTTCGCTCCATGCGCCGTTGCGTCCGTGTTTTGGTTGCCGATTTCATAAACAGCCCCCTTACATCTGTTCTGGTGCCGAAACACCGAGAATCCGCAGCGCATTCGCCAACACGATGCGCACCGAATTGACCAGGTACAACCGGGCCTGGCTGGTCGCGGGATCATCGACCAGCACCCGCTGCCGATTATAGTAACTATGGAACTGAGCAGCGAGCTCCTGCAGGTAAAACACCACCCGATGCGGCTCATAGTTGAGCGCCGCGCCGACCACCGCTTCCGGCAGGCGGGCGAGCTGCTTGGCCAGGGCCAGCTCCTCAGCAAGTTGCAACCTGCTGAAATCGACCTGCTGAGCATCGGGCAGAGCGACCCCCGCCTCTGCAGCATTGCGATTGATACTGCAGACCCGGGCGTGGGCATACTGGACATAATAGACCGGGTTATCGCTGCTCTGCTGCTTGGCAAGCTCCAGATCGAAATCAAGCTGACTGTCGCAGCGCCGCATTAGAAAGAAGAAGCGACAGGCGTCGCTGCCGACCTCATCGATCACTTCGCGCAAGGTGATAAAGTTCCCGGAGCGCTTGCCCATGGTAAAGGGCACACCGTCGCGTAGCAGATTGACCATCTGGATCAGCAGCACCTCGAGATCCTCCGGTGGATGGCCGAGGCCGGTGAGCATCGCCTTCATTCTGGGAATATAGCCATGATGATCGGCGCCCCAGACATCGATCACCCGGTCGAAGCCGCGGTCGAACTTCTCCATGTGGTAGGCGACATCGGAGGCAAAATAGGTGTAGCTGCCATCCGACTTGATCAGCACCCGGTCCTTGTCGTCGCCATATTCGGTGGTGCGCAACCAGAGCGCCCCCTCCTGCTCGAAGGACAACCCCTTCTCCTGGAGCTTGGCGAGTTCCATGTCGACCATGCTCCGGTCGTAGAGGCTTTTCTCACTGTACCAGTTGTCAAAGTTGATACCGAAGGCTTTGAGATCGGCAGCGATCCAGTCGAGCACCTGGGCGACCCCGAAGCGGGCACAACCCTCGACCGCCTCAGCTTCAGCGACACCCTGCAGATCACCTTCGGTTTTCAGGTATTTTTCGGCCAGTTCGCGAATATATTCGGCCTGATAGCCATCTTCGGGAAAATCGATCACCTCGCCCTGCAGCTCGCGCAGCCGCAGCAGACTCGAAAGACCGAGAGTCTTCACCTGGTTACCGGCATCGTTGACATAGTACTCGCGCTGGACGTCAAATCCGGCAGCCTGCAGAACACTGGCGACCGCATCGCCAACTGCAGCCCCCCGGCCATGGCCGATATGCAGCGGCCCGGTCGGATTGGCGCTGACAAATTCGACTTGCACTTTGGTGCCGGAGCCCACCTGACTGCGGCCATAGGCGTCGCCCTCGCGCATGATCTGCTCGAGCACTCCGTACCAGCAACTGGCAGCAAGCCGAAAGTTGATAAAACCGGGTCCGGCAATTTCAATTCTGTCGCAAAGTGGATGATCCTGCAGCGCGGCGACCAGCGCTTCGGCGATCTGCCGGGGCGCCTTGCGCTCGACCTTGGCCAGGGTCATGGCCAGGTTAGTAGCAAAGTCCCCGTGTTCGGAGTTTTTCGGCACCTCCAGCTGAATCTCACCGGGGATCTCACCTGAATGCAGGCTGCCGGTCGCATAGCATTGCTGCAAAGCCTCTGAAATGGCATCTCGTAACTGGTTTTTCATTGCGGTTTATCGCCTCTTGCTTTCTTCTCTTTCGCTGGCAGGTGGTAGATCAATTCACCTTCGCGCACCATGCCCAACTTGGTTCGGGCCAACTGTTCCCAATAATCTTTATCGTTTCGCAGCCGCTCGATCTCTTCGCGCAAGCGCTGCTGCTCTTGAGTTATCCGCTCCAACTCCTGCTCAAGTCTCTCTTGCTGCTTTTCAGCCTGCAGAATCCGCAACACCCCGCGCTCACCGAAGATGGCGTAACCGGACATGATGACAATAATCACCAGCAACCAGAGGGTCACATAATTTTTACTGCCGGAGAACTCCGGTTCAGGGGCAGAAGCCAATCATATCTCCACGCGAACTGTTAAAAAAAAACCGACCGAGGCCTGCGAACCTGGACAAAGTTTTGTGCGGTCGCAACAAACAGATCAGCTTGGCACGCCCGGCAAACCAGGTCAATCCTGATTTCCCAGAAACGGTCATCTACTCTCCTGTGAACCGCTATTCACCTGCCAGACTGGCGCCCAGGCGACCGACATAACCGATCCCTTTCATAAAGAAGCTTAGCATGATTGAACGATCGGTATCATTCTCCCGAAAGGTTAAAAACGCACTCCAGCATTGGTGCCGATATTCAACCTGAAGCAGGTCCTCCAGATGCTCGTCCGACTCGAAATCGTAGCGTTTGCCGAAATTGACATAGATCGGCTTCAGATAACCGGCGGATAGCTTAAGCTCACCATACTCAACCTGCAGGTTGAGATCCTTGCGGTACTCCAACCAGAGGGAATTCTGCTGCTGATCGTGGATTTCGGCTTCGGCGGAATATTTGCTCCACACGCCCTGGTCGATATCGAAGGTTGCATCGAAACGCAGCCTGGCCCAATCGGTCGGCAGCAAGGTCAGTTGGCCACGGATACTCGAGAAGGACTCATCCTGCGCCTCCTCATCCAGATAATAGTTTTGCGACAGGCGCAAATAAACCAGATCGCGGTAGCTGGAACCACCATCTTCGCGATTAAAACGGGCGGTAAGGCGTTGCACCAGGGCGTATTCAATCCGGTGGGCCTCGGCAATCCGGTCAGTACTGTCGAAACTGGGCAGATGGCTCTGATCGACCTCGGGAGTGTTTTTATAGGTCGCTTCCGGTTCGATGCTGTGGCGCAACTTGGAGATTGGTCCGATCGGCTGCTCATAGACCCGCTGCAAACGGGTTGTCACCTTGGTGGAAAAATCGACGATCCCTTCCTGCTCGGAGTTGGATCGATCATTTAAATTCCAGTAATAGCGATCACGATAGCCGATCTCGGGGTTGACCTCGATGACGTCCCAAAGCTGTACGCTGGCAGACAAACTGGGACGCAAGGAGAGGCGCTGCCCCCGCACCCCCTCGTCACGCCAGAAATTGGTGTATTCGCTGTCAAAGGCGTAATAAAAAGGGGTTCGCCCGATCCGCTGCCGGTTGATGTCAAAATTGATCCGTGGCAGCAGCTGCAGGGTGGTCGGATCATCGACTTCGAGATCCTTGGTGTACTTCAACTGACCGACCAGGTTGGATTTACCCCAGTTTTTACTCAAGGAGAATATCGACTGAACCTTGTCCCGGTTGTACTCCTCGGCGACCTCGCCGAAATCTTCGAAATAATCATCATCATCCGCATAGATGGCATCCGCGACCATCCGTACGTCGCCGGGCAAAAGCCCATTGTGCTGCCACTCCAGAGCATAACGTTGCTCATCAACCTCAACTCCGGCATCCTGACTGACATCGATGTGATAGGCGCGCACCTCGCCAGGGTTGTTCTGGCCAAAGATATAGCGATATTCAATCCCCTTGCCGACCCCCATATCGGACAAATAATCGACGTAGAGAGTGGCATCCTGATTACGGGCGATCACCTGATAGTAGGCGGCGCTTATCTGAACGCCACGCTTGTCCGAATAGCCAAAGCTCGGCATCAGAAAACCCGATTCCCGGTCATTATTGATCGGATAGGCGAGATAGGGGACATACATGGAAGGAATGTCGTGCAGGTAAAAGACCACGTTCTTGGCCCGGGCGAAGTCCTGGACAGTCACATCCAGCTGGTCGGCACCAAACTTCCAGGATGGCACCTCGCCGTCGCAGGTGGTGAAGGTGCCGTCGACGACCCGGTAATCAACCTCGCTGCGCTTCTCGATGGTTTTGCCGCGCACATGCAGGTTATGTTCGCGCAGGAACACCTGCCCATCCTCAACCCGGCCAACCCCTTCATCAAGGTCATAGATGAGCCTTCTGCCGCTCATCCTTTCATCGGGTGAGCTGAGCTCAACATCCCCTTCAGCCTCGACCTCACCGCTCTGCTGGTTCCACCAGAGGATTCGGCTGCGCAGTTCCATTGCGCCTTGCTGCAACTGGACATTTCCGGCGGCTCGATAGCGACCGCTGCGCTTGTCGTAGCTGAGCTCGTCGGCCTCCAGGTTGACCGGCACACCGGAGGAACCGACCTGCGTCCAGTCTGCCGCACAAACCGGCTGGGCTGCCAGAAGCAGGCTCAAAATAAACATCAATCGCAGCAACATCGATTACATCCAAAGCAGATATCAAGCAGATATCGACAACAGTTCCGTCGCCGGCAGGAGCTGTTCCCGTACCGCCGCCACTAGAAACAACGATCCGGCCACCAGCAGCACCTCACCTGGCTGGCGAGTTTGCAATGCTGCTGCCAGAGCCACCTGAGGCTGCTTATAGGCAGCAGAACAAATACCCAGAGCCTGCGCCTGACCGACCAGAGTTTCAGGCGGAATCGCCTCATCGACCGGAGGTTCGGTCGCATACAGGCGCTTCACGAAGGGCAGCAATGGGCCAAGCAACTCGGTCGCCGGCTTGTCGCCCTTCAGTCCCAGCAGCAGATGAACGCCCAGCAGCTGTTGCTGACCGAGGTAGTCGGCCAAGACCTTTGCCCCGGCCGGATTGTGTGCGCCATCGAGCAGGATCTGGCCGGGCAACCACTCCAGCCGCCCGGGCCAGCGGGTCGCCTCGACCCCCTGGCGCAGCGCCGCGTCCGGCAATACAACCCCCAGCCGGCGCAATTGCTCCGCCCCTGCCAGAGCCAAAGCCAGATTCTGCTGCTGATGACAACCAACCAGCTTCGGCTGAAGATTCCGTAAGCGCAACTCATGACCAGCAAAAGAAAAGCTCTGCCCCGAGGTTTGCCAGCTATAATCCTGGCCCGCAAAAAAAAGTTGCACCTGCAACTGATCCGCCCTCTCATGCAGCACATCCATGACAGTTCGATTCTGCTGTGCGCTGACGACCGGAACGCCCTGCTTGAAAATACCGGCCTTTTCGGCGGCAATCTCAGGCAGGCTACCTCCCAGGTGCCGGGTATGGACCAGATCGATCGGACTGATCAGGCAAAGTTCGG
>CAMYNR010000012.1 GCA_947259715.1 uncultured Desulfuromonadales bacterium | reverse complement strand
CACAGAAGAGTCTTGAGGCTCTGGAAAAATTCAACAAAGGCGTTTTCAAGTAAGCTGCCGTGATCCAAAAGGAAGTGAAGCCTTTTGTGGACAAAGTCACCGAGCAGCTTCCCAAGGAAGTTAAGTAACTCGTTGAGTATTCGGAAGAGGCTGTCAACAGCGGCTCGGAAAAGCTCCAAGAGAACGTAATTCAAGGTTTTGAAACAGCCAAGAAATCCCTTGCAGACATTTCTGCAACTGGAAAGAAAGCCTCCAAGTAATTTTTGTACTGCCCCTTACCCTCGATGCCAAAATCGACCAGCATGGTTAATTTTAGGTGGAGATCGTAAGGGGCATTTTTATGGCAGGTGAAAAGCGTGACTCGCTTAAGTTCCGTTTTTCGATCTGCTGGCATTGTTGATGCGGGAATGTGCTGCAACTTTGAGACATTTACCGTGAGATCGATTTATGAAAAAATTTCGCAACACATTACTCGTACATATTCTGCCGATAATCCTGATGATAATGATGATGGCTCTGGCCATGTCGTTGTTGAATAAGCAGCTAAGCTGAGGTTGCTGACAGAACGACAAATTCGACATCCTCTTTCCCGCAAGCAAACACCACCACCCCAGTTGGCACACCAACCAGGAATAGATAAATAGCGCTGGATATCCCGTGAGTCCGGCGAAATTTCCCAACAGTAAGCAACCACAAAAGGCCTCGGCATTAATTATCGAGTGAAATTCCGGTGGTCTTGTCGCGTACTGCATTGGGTGCCTATTTGCCTTCAATACGGGATCTTGAAAAAGTAGATACCTCTAAAAGATTGATATTTTAAAGCCTAAGTCCATTCATTGAAGGCAACTCCGTAACGCAGGATCTGGGATAGCACACTACGGATACGGTGTGATAAGTCGATGGCGGTCCGGTCTTCAATGGGCCGCAGAACTTTTTCGAGAATCAATCTTGAGGAGAAATCGGACAGGGGGTGTGTCGCCGATGACCGGAAAGACATCGCGTTTCAGCCGCCGCATGATCATCTTGCGGGTGCGCTCGGCAAGGTGGTTAATCTGGCGCTCGTGCCATTCCAGAACAGTTCCGTTGGCGAGCAGTCGCCGCGCTTCTTCACGGCGCAGTCGCGCATCGCTCAGGCTAATTTCGGGGTAGGGGCCGACCGCGAGAAGCTTACCGCCGGCCGTCGTGACGAGCAGGTAGAGCCCACCGCCGTCAGTGAGTTTGTCGTCGCGCTCTTTTGGTTTGGACCTGGATATCGGTCAGCGGGGGGACGCGTTTGGGCATGCTGTCCTCGTTTTTGGGGGTATCTTGTTTTTGGGGTAGATCAATATACCCCCAAAATACCCCCCAAAACTCTGGCTGCCAACGCATGGGCCTGGACAGAAAAAGACTCTGAACACTAAAAAACCCGCCTATTTGGCGGGTTTTTTAGATCTATCTGGACTTACTTGGATTGTCTACTGGTGCCGAAGGCGAGACTCGAACTCGCACGAGCAATTGCCCACCACCCCCTCAAGATGGCGTGTCTACCAGTTCCACCACTTCGGCGAACGGCTTGTATATATACTGATCAGAGAAACCGCTGTCAAATAAAAATTGGTACCTGGGCTTACTTTTTTCGCTTTACTCTGCTGGCGCCGGCGCGTCAGTTGGGGACGCCGGTGCTGCAGGAGATTGTGCCGGCGCAGCAACGCTGCTTGGCATAATGCTTTGCGAAGCAGGGGAGCCATAGAAATAAGCTAGCGCCAGGCTGGTCAGCATGAAGATAACCGCAGCGCCAGCCGTCACTTTGCCCATGAAATTGCTACCACCGCCAGCACCGAAGATCGTCTGGCTGGCGCCGGCACCGAAAGAAGCGCCGACTTCGGCACCTTTACCCATTTGCAGCAGAACAATGACAATCAGGGCGATACAAACGACGACATGCAGAAAAATAAGAAATGCAGTCATGCGTAGAGGTCTCCTTTAGCAGAATCAGGTTTCAGAACCGCAGAAAAGTAGCACAGAATGCGTTGCTTGCAAAGAGATTTTCAGTAGAGGAGCGGTGTTTTTAAGGGGCAGACGCTTTGCCTGCTGATTTGCCATTGCGATAATCAAGGACCGCCGTAAAAAGTGTCCCACAGCTTTCTGATAAACTTAACCCCCTACCGGATGTAGGCTTCGGTGACATAGCGGCGCATCATGACGTGGGTATTGAAATAGTAAGCATTTTTGCCGATGGCGTTTTTCATTACGTTGATCCAGCCGTCGCGATCGTTGTAATAGAGGGGTATGATCACCTTTTCCAGTTTCTGATACATGTCTTCGAGGTCTTCGTTGGCCCGGCCGTCTTCCTGGTCGACTTCAGCCGGGGACGGTCCGATCGACCAGCCGGTTATTCCTTCGATGTGTCCCTCGATCCACCAGCCGTCCAAGACGCTGAAATTCGGCACCCCGTTAAGGGCCGCTTTCATTCCGCTGGTGCCGGAAGCTTCCAGTGGACGCATCGGGTTGTTCAGCCAGAGGTCGACGCCCGGAATAAAGCGGGAGGCCACATCCATATTATAGTTTTCCAGGTAAACCAGATCGATCTTGCCCTGCAGCGACTCCGCCTGCTGAATGATCCGCTGGATAACCTGCTTGCCTCCTTCGTCTTTCGGGTGCGCCTTGCCGCCGAAAACAAACTGCAGGTTGCCCGCCCCGATCTCCAGCAGGCGCTCTATATCGCTGAAGATCAGGTCACCGCGTTTGTAGGTCGCTGCCCGGCGGGCGAAGCCGATGGTGAGCAGGTCGGGATTTAATTCTTTGCCGGTCTTTTCCTTTACATATTGAAAAAACAAGGCTTTGGCCCCGCTGTGCGAGTCCCAGATTTCCGTATTGGGGATGTTGTCAACCCTGACCAACAACTCCGGTTCGTTGGCCCAGCCGGGAAGGTAGCGATCAAAAAGGTCAACAAAGAACGGCGAGCACCAGGTGAAAGGATGGATGCCATTAGTGATGGCGTGAATTTCAAAGCCTGGAAAGAGGTTCTGGGAAACTTCGCCATGGCGCTTGGCGACACCGTTGATGTAATCGCTCAGATTCAATGCCAGCATGGTCATATTGAGGTTATCTTCACCGGAAAGCTCCTTGAGCAGGCTTAAGGGGACTTCCGGTGGCATCAGCCGTTCAACCAGATCGTATGGAAATCGGTCATGTCCGGCCTCAACCGGCGTGTGGGTAGTAAAAACGCACTGCTCCATAACTTTGCGGGTATTCCATGAGCTGCGCTCATCCCAGGTCTCTTCCAATGGCAGCCGGGCACTGTTGAGCAACTCAACGGTAAGCAGGCTGGCATGCCCTTCGTTCATATGGTACTTCTTGATGGAAAAGTTCAGCCCACGCAGAATCCGCGCGCCGCCAATACCCAGGACAATTTCCTGTTTCAAACGTAATTCATGGCCACCCCCATAGAGATGATCGGTTATCGAGCGGTCATCATCATGGTTTCCGGGAATGTCGGTGTCGAGAAACAGAATCGGGACTTCGCCGTCGGTCGGGCTCTTGACGTTGTAAAGCCAGGCCTGGATTTTGACATCGCGCTCCCCGATGGTGACCAATGTTTTGGTCGGCAGCAGCTCCATATGTTTTTCCGGCTGCCAAAGGACATCGGTCTCCTGCTGCCAGCCATTCTCATCAAAATGTTGCGCAAAATAGCCCTTGCGGTGCAGCAGGGTGACCGCCACCATCGGAATTTTCAAGTCGGCGGCACTTTTAATGGTGTCGCCGGCTAAAACCCCCAGCCCGCCGCTGTAGGTAGGGATCTCCGCTTTCAAGCCGATTTCCATGGAAAAATAGGCGATACGCTGATCCTGGGTAAAGCGTTTCCAGTTTTCCATCAGTGAAAAACCTCCTGAATTCACAGCTTAATTTAATTCAGTCTAGCAGACCGGTGCAGAACTGCACTTGGAGTACGGAATTAATGCTTGAAAAAGTATCCTCAGTATGGGAACTATAAAAATTGTCTGAAAAACGTTCAATTTTAGGGGCTTCTTTCTATGTATCTCAAGCTGTTCGGCTTCACTGAGAAGCCGTTTCACATTACACCGAATCCACGCTTTATCTTTTTGAGCAAAAACCATAAAGAGGCATTTGCCCATCTGCTCTTCGGCATTCAGCAACGGGTTGGGTTTATGTCATTGACCGGGGAAGTGGGAACAGGCAAAACGACCGTTTTAAGGACCCTGCTGGGTCAACTCGCCGAAGCGGATTACCAGGTCGCTCTGGTATTCAATCCCTGCCTGAGCGCAGAAGAACTGCTGCAGACGATTCATCGAGAATTCAGCATCGATGCTGATTTTGAGCAGGCCAACCTGGCCGACCTGTTAAACAGCTTGAACCAGTTTCTGCTGCGTCAGCGAGAGGTTGGCAAGACCGTGGTCCTGGTCATTGATGAAGCACAAAATTTGGCACCAGACGTTCTGGAACAGTTGCGGCTGCTCTCCAACCTGGAGACCGAGACAGAAAAATTGATTCAGATGATTCTGGTTGGCCAGCCAGAACTGGATACCATTCTCGAGCGCAGAGATTTACGGCAACTGCGGCAACGCCTGGTGGTGCGCTACAAGTTGCAACCGATGGATGAGGAAGACAGCTGCCTCTATGTTCAACATCGCACCAAGGTTGCCGGTTGGCAGGCTGGGGAGCTGTTCTCAGAAAAAGCACTGACGGAAATTTACCGCCAGACCCAAGGAACCCCCAGGCTGATCAATATTCTCTGTGATCGCGCCTTGCTGGTTGCTTATGGCGAGGATTCCCGCTCGGTCTCCCGCAAGGAAATTCTGCTGGCAGCGAAGGAGTTGTCTCAGCAGCAGGAGCCCGCCACCCAAAGAAGATTGTGGCCAGCCTGGACACTTTTGGTTCTACTTCTGGCGGGGGGGATCGCAGCCTGGTTGCTACCAGTATCTGAACCGATCATGGCCCAAAAACAGCCGCCGGCAGAACTGGCCGAACGCCCTCCGGCTCCCGCTGAGACAAAAATCGTCCTTCCCGAACGGCCTGATCCAGACGAAGTACAGAAGCTGCAGGAAACGGTCGCCGCACTGCCCAGGCAACAAACCTCCCGGCAAGCCATTGCGGCTTTGGCCACCGTTTGGAACCGGCCTTTGACCGGATCGGTGAGCGGTATAGAGAGCAGCAGGCAATTGGAAAGAGCTTTGCTTCGCAACGGCTTTGCCATTGCCGAGCATCAGGGAGGGATCGACTCATTGCTGCAGGCTGATGTTCCAGCTATCCTCGAACTGGTGTTGCCGAATGTGGTCGGTAAGCGCTTTTTGACGCTGCTTGGCTTTGACGGCCAGCGTGTCCTGCTGGAGCCGGCCATTTCCGGCGATGGCTGGGTCGGGCTTCCTGAGCTGGAGCAGATCTGGTTCGGCAAGGCTTATCTGCCCTATCTTAATGTTGCGGAGATCGGATTGATCGACCGGCCAGGGCAGTCCGGGGCAGCGGTGCGGGCTCTCCAGCAGCTGCTGAGGACAATTGACAGCAGCGACAACCTACAGAGTGGTCATTACGATACTTCGACCATTGCCGCCGTCACCCGTTTTCAGCGCAGGCAACAGCTGACTCCGGATGGACGGGTTGGTTATCAGACCCTTTTTTGGCTTTACCGGAAGGCTGGAGAAACCTTTCCGCCCCTTGCTGATGGGAAGGCTAGCTTATGAGTTCAATCCTTAAAGCATTACGTAAACTTGAAGATGACAAGTCAGCGATAGGCGAGGGGAGCCTTGATCTTGGCCGGGATATTCTGAAGCGCTCCCGGCAGACCAGAACGGCGCAGCGGGGGCACTGGTATCTACTCTCCGGATTATTGCTGGCATGTCTGGCTGGCGGAACCTGGTGGTTGGGCCAGGAGTTTTCTTCGCCGCAGGCAGGCGAGTCTGTTGCCCGGGCCGATACGGAAACTGTTCTTCGGCAGAAAGAAGCAAAGGGGCAACCCCTCGTAGCTGCTGAGACGCCTGCACCTTCGGTTGTGAAGACCCCTTCGGTTGTGAAGACCCCTTCGGTTGTGAAGACCCCTTC
>CAMYNR010000011.1:6205-7817 GCA_947259715.1 uncultured Desulfuromonadales bacterium | reverse complement strand
GAACCTCGACTCGCGCCTGGAACTGGCCGAAGAGGCGCTGCGCTGCCCGCCCCCGGAGACGCCGATCAAAACCCTCTCCGGCGGTGAAAAGCGCCGGGTCGCCCTCTGCCGGCTGCTGCTACGCAAGCCGGACATTCTGCTACTGGATGAACCGACCAACCACCTGGACGCCGAAACGGTCGCCTGGTTGGAGCAGCACCTGCAGCGCTACCCCGGCACCGTTATCGCTGTCACCCACGACCGTTATTTCCTCGACAATGTCGCCGGCTGGATCCTGGAACTCGATCGCGGCCAGGGGATTCCCTGGAAAGGCAACTATTCCAGCTGGCTGGAACAGAAGCAGGAGCGGCTGCGGCGCGAAGAAAAAGCCGAAAGCAAACGTCAACAGACGCTGCAGCGGGAACTGGAGTGGATCCGCATGTCACCCAAGGGTCGGCACGCCAAAAGTCAGGCGCGGATCAGCTCTTATGAGAAATTGCTCGGCAATGAGGGGCTGAAGAAGGAGCAAACCCTGGAACTGTATATCCCACCAGGTCCACGCCTCGGTGGTGTGGTGGTCGAAGCCAACGAGGTCAACAAAGCGTTCGGTGAACGGCTGCTGATCGACAATCTCAGCTTCCGCTTGCCGCCAGGTGGCATCGTTGGCGTTATCGGGCCGAACGGGGCCGGCAAATCGACCCTGTTCAAAATGGTTACCGGCCAGGAAGCGGCTGATTCGGGCAGTTTTAAAGTCGGCGAAACCGTCAAGCTCGGCTACGTTGATCAAAGCCGCACCCTGGACAGCGAGAAAACCATTTTTGAAGAAGTCACCGGCGGCCAGGAGGTCTTCCAGCTGGGCGGGCAAACGGTCAATTCACGCGCCTATGTCGCACGCTTCAACTTTTCCGGTTCTGACCAACAGAAAAAAATCGGCGTTCTCTCCGGCGGAGAGCGCAACCGGGTGCATCTGGCAAAAATGCTCCGCGAGGAAGCCAATGTGCTGCTGCTCGATGAGCCGACCAATGATCTGGATGTCAACACTCTACGAGCCCTGGAAGAGGGCCTGGAAAACTTCGGCGGCTGCGCGGTGGTGATCAGTCACGACCGCTGGTTCCTGGACCGCATCGCCACGCATATGCTGGCTTTTGAGGGGGATTCCCAGGTAACCTGGTTCGAAGGAAATTATTCCGAGTATGAGGAAGATCGTAAAAGACGGCTCGGCAAAGAGGCCGATCAGCCCCATCGCATCAGATATCGTTCATTGACCAGGCAGTAAGAGACATACCTGCAGGAGCCCGCTTCGAAAAACGGAGCGGGCTTATTGATTCAACCATCCAGGGCGCGGCGAACCGCCAGGGCGAGGGCATCGATGGTGACCGGTTTGTTGATAAAGTTCGCCTCAGGGGCGACCCCCTCCTCCTCGATGACGGTCTGCAAGGTGTGGCCGGACATATATAAAACTTTCAGGTCCGGCTTCTGTCCCTGCAGAGCTGCTGCCAGCTCACAGCCGCCTTTGAGTGGCAGGACCACATCGGTGACGAGCAGTTCGATCTGCGGATGGCTGGCAAACAGATCTTCCGCCTCCATGCCATTGGCCGCGACAAAAACCTGATAGCCCAATTCTTCCAGTCCG
>CAMYNR010000011.1:0-6172 GCA_947259715.1 uncultured Desulfuromonadales bacterium | reverse complement strand
AACCGGGCAGAAGGTCCCGCTGCAGGGGAGCAGGACATTGAACACCGTGCCGTCCTGAGGATCGCTATCGGCCCAGATATGCCCCTGGTGGTGCTTGATGACATTGTAAGCCGTTGCCAGCCCTAAACCGGTCCCCTGACCTTCGGCTTTGGTGGTAAAAAAGGGATCGAAGATCAACTTCTGATGTTCAGGACGAATCCCGGAACCGGTATCGGCGACCTGCAAGAGGAGATAGTCGCCGGTGCACAGCCCGGGGTACTTCTTCAGATCGGCTTCGGTCAGCTGTCGATTGGTCGTTGAGAGGCTCAGGATGCCTCCTTCCGGCATGGCATCGCGAGCATTAAGGGCCAGATTCATAATCACCTGTTCCAGCTGCCCCTGATCGGCCAGCATGACACACAGCTGAGGATCCAGATCGGTTTCGATCTGGATTTTTTCTCCGATCACCCGCTCAAGCATCCGGGTCATCTCCAGAATCACCAGGTTCAGACTCAACTGCTTCGGCAGGTTGATCTGGCGCCGGCCAAATCCAAGCAACTGCCGGACCAGCCCGGCAGCCTTCTGTGCTGCATCTTGAATCACATCCAGGTAGCGCCGCAGCGGATCCTCGTCTGCAAGCCGCAAACCGATCAACTGGGTGTTGCCGCTGATGGCGGTCAGCATATTATTGAAATCATGGGCCACCCCGCCAGCCAAACGGCCGAGGGATTCAAGCTTTTGCGCCTGAAAGAGCTCGTTCTGCAGGCTTAATTTTTCAATCTCCGCTTCCTTGCTTCTGGTCAGGTCCTGCAACGTCCCGATGGCATAACTGGGTTGCCCCTGTTCGTCGCACTGGGTCTGACCGCGCAGCTGCACGTAACGCAGGCCGTGACTCATCCACAGACGGCAGTCGAGGGAAAAGGGCGTCATCCGCCCAAGGGACGCATCGAAGGTCTGCCTGACCAGCTCGCGATCTTCCAGGCAGACCAGGTCCAAAAAATGCTCAAAGGTGGCCGGAAACTGCTGTGGTTTGGCGCCAAGGATGCGATAAATCTCATCCGACCAGCGCAGCTGCTGATCCTTCAGGTTCAGTTCCCAGTGGCCCAGGTGAGCAATCTGCTGCGCCTCCTTCAGGCGCTGAGTTGACAACTTCAGCGCCTGGCGCTCTTTCTTCAACCGTTCGATGTTCTCTTCCAGCTTGCGGCCCATGCTGTTTTCATACATTTTCAGCAACTGCTCTGCATCGGTCTGCGGTTCTTGCGGCACCGGCAAGCGCCCCAAATGGTAATCATCGAGAACTTCGCGAATAATGCGCAGAAACTGCTGATTGTTTTTCGGCTTGATAATAAATCGGCTGCCCCCCAAGCTCATGGCCAGATCTTCATCCTCCTGTTCTACAAAGGTTGCCGTGTAAAACACAAAGGGTTGCTGCGACAACTGTGCATCCTGCTTGATTTCCCGGCACAGGCGAAACCCATTCATCTCCGGCATCAGGATATCACTGATGATCAGATCAGGCAGTTCCTGCCGGGCGATCTCCAGCCCCTGACGACCATCATCCGCCAGAACGACCTGATAACCTTCGGCCAGCAGTAATTGCTGCAAAATAAGTTGATTATGTCGGTCATCATCAACAAGCAGAATTTTAGCCATCGCCCCCTCCCTTTTCAGTTCAGCAAAAACGCGCTGATTTCAGCGACAAATGTCTGTGGATTGATCGGTTTTTCAAGATAGCCATTGCAACCGGCCGCAAGGATGGTTTCCCGGTCCCCCGCCATGGCGTAGGAGGTCACAGCGACAATCGGAATCAGCTGCAGCTCCTGCTTGAGCAGTTGCGCCACCTGATAACCATCCATCCCCGGCAACTGGATATCGAGTAAAATCAGGTCCGGCTGCTCTTGCCTGGCCATTTCAATCCCCTGAGGGCCACTACGCGCCTGAAGAACCTGAAAGTCATGCTTTTCCAGAAGAAAGGTCGTCAGATACATGTTCTGTTCGTTATCTTCAATGACCAGGATTTTCCGCCTCATCCGTCCCCCTGCTGATCGATTGGCAGCTCAAAAATAAACCTGCTGCCTTTGTCTGCCTGGCTCTCCACCCGGATCGAGCCGTTTAACAATTCAAGGATACGTTGACAAATCGACAAACCCAGCCCGGTTCCTTCATAGTGGCGGTCGGTTCCGGTATCGATCTGTTGAAAAGGGTCGAAGACTTTCTGCAGATCAGCCTCCGGTATGCCGATCCCGGAATCGGTTACCGAGGTTATCAGTTTATCGGCCAGCACTTCGCAGGTCACCTTAACAAAACCGCTCTCGGTAAATTTGATGGCATTGTTCAGCAGATTGATCAGGACCTGACTCACCCGGCGGCGATCACTATTGAGAACCGCGACCTCAGGGGCGATCTCGACCTGCAGCGGCAACCCCTTCTGTTCAGCCAAAGGGCGCAAACTCTCACAGGTGTGTTCAACCAGCTCGGCCATATCGAAGGGGCGCCGCTCGACCTGCAGCTCACCAGCTTCGATCTTGGAAATATCCAGAATATCATTGATCAAATTAAGCAGATGTTGAGCGCTGCCGTTGGCCATCCGCAGCTGCTTCTGTTGTTCAAAGTTGAGAGGCCCCGAGAGTTCAGCGATGACCAGACCGAGAAAGCCGATGATTGAATTGAGCGGCGTGCGCAGCTCATGCGACATGCTGGCCAGAAAGGTGCTCTTGGTGCGATTGGCCAGCTTGGCCTGGCGGGTGGCTTGCTGCAAAGCCCGTTCGATGCGTCGACGCTGCAGGGCATTGGTTAAGATCTGGCCAACCAAATCCAGGTGATCGATGGCGGTGGGATTCCAGGAGTCACGCGGTTTTCCCGAACTGACGCCGAGCAGGCCGATCAGGCGGCCACGAAAGAGCATCGGCACATTCACCAGGGCCGCGATTCCCATAGCGCCAAGCAGATCGCGCTCTTGTGCTGCTGCGGCAGGCAGCTCAGACAGATTGCGCAGGAGAATCTTCTCGCCCGACTGAATCTGAGCCATCCACCAGGGGATTTTTTCCACCCTGAGATCCTGCAGTTTATCTAAATAGGTCGGCATTTCTCCCGAACTCCAGAGATGGGTACAGGAAAACGCCTCAGCATTGTCGGTGAACAGAAAAACATAACTGGCATCGACGCCGAGAAATTGACCAAGTTCTTCCAGAGTGCGGGAAATGCCGGCATCCATTTCTTCGGCGTCAAGGGCGATGAACTGAGCGGAAATTCCGGCAATAAAATGTTCAAAGGCATTGTGACGCTTCAATTCCACTTCGACCTGCCGCCGCCGGGCCACTTCCTTTTTTAATCGATAACTCCAGAACAAACTGAGCAGGATGACCAGCAGCGCGACACTGACAATCTGGGCAATATAAGTCACCAGCTTTTCAATAGAAATCCCCGGATCATAATCGATCCCGACCCAGCGCTGTTGAATATTGGTCGCCTCCCCATCGCTGATCGTCGCCAACCCTTTATTGATGATCCTCACCAGTATCGGCCAATCCTGGCGCACGGCAAAGTGGAGTTCCTGGCTGCCCAGATCGACTGGCGCGGCCACTTTGAGGTTGGTTAAACTCAGCTTGCGGATCCAATAACTTGCCGGCGCCAGATCACCGATGAAAGCATCCGCTTCGCCAGCCGAAACAGCCCGCAAAGCGGCCTGTAAGGTCGCATGCCTATCCAGCTTAAGCTCGGTCCGCTCCTGCAAATAGCCGGCATCCGAAGTCCCCGCCTGTACGGCTATCCGCCAGTCACTCAGGTCCTCCAGGCCACGAATGAAGGGTTGATCGGTGCGGGTAATCACCACCCGTTGGAAATTGAGGTAGGGATCACTGAAAAGCAAATTTCGGCTACGCTCCGCGGTTTCTCCCACTGCAGGCAGCACATCGATTTCCCCCCGTTTCATCTTGGCGGTCACCTCGGCCCAGCTCAGACCACGGACCACCTCCATGCTCGCATTGAGCCTTCGATTCAGCAGTTCAACGTAATCGAGGGCGATCCCCTTCGGCCTCCCCTCGGGATCGACAAATGCAAATGGGGCATATTCAGGATCGATTCCCAGCCGGATATGCGGATGCGCATCCAACCAGCTGCGCTCTTCACTGGTCAGGATCACCTGCCCGCCAAGGGTCTGCGGCGGGGTTTGCGGAACCCAGCGCTGCATAATCCGGCGTTTTTCCTCTTCCGGGATGGTTTCCAGGGCTTTATCCAGGATGCCACTCAGCAATGGCCAGTCATCACGCACCGCGAAGCGCTGACCGCTGGTGATCAGGTCATAAGCAGAGGCGATTTTCAAACGACTGATCCCCTGCTGCTGCATGTGATGGTAAATTACCCCGACAGTACCGATATAGGCGTCTGCCCCACCAGCAGTGACTGCCTGCAAACCCTCCAGCGGCGTTGCGACGAGAATTGGCTTGAGCGCGGGATGCTCAGTCATGACCCGCTCGGTGTAAGCGTATCCGGCGACCAGGGCAACCCGTTTCTGAGCCAGATCGGCCGGCTCACGGATACGGAAATCTTCCTCCCGGGTCATGACCACCAGAGGGGTCGGAATGTAGATCTGACTAAAATCGAGAAACCCTTTGCGTTTGTCCGTTTTCGCTGCCGTAGCAATCAGGTCGATCGACCTCTGCTCTCCTCCGGCGAAAGTTTCGCTTCGGCTCAGGTGTGGGACAATAGCAATCCTGACCCCCAGCAGTTGGGAGATCCGTTCGATATAGTCGATGGCAACCCCGCGATAGCGGCCATCTTCAGCCTGAAAGCTGTAAGGAGCATAGTCGGTATCGACACCAATTTTCAAAAGGGGATGTTGGTTGAGAAAAGCAGTTTCTGCAGGGCTCAATTGAAGCTGCTCGGCGGCTGCCTCAGTGACAAATAGAAAACTGAGCGCCAAGAAAGAAAGTAGCAGCACTGCGAAATGTCGCAGCCCCTCCGAACCAAGACCCATGGCAGCAACCCTGAAGCTTAACGGGGCAGAATCGTACGGAACAAGAGAATTGATGAAGATATTGTTCTTTAAGCTTACATTTCAATATGCCGATTGGCAAGCTGGCAAGGGAAAGGACTAATCTGCTTTCAGGGTCTGCAAAGTTTCTTGCAAAGCGGCCAGATCAATCAGCCCCAGATCAAGACTATTGCAGTTCTGCTCCAAATCATCCGGATCGTCCTTCTGATGGACCAGATAATCGGCCAGATAGACAACCTCGACCAAGCGCCGTGATTCCGCTGCGTGCAGCGGATGATGATGATGGGCGATGACCTCGATGACCAATTCGGGGAGGTTCCACTGTTTGGCCATCAGGACACCGGCTTCGACATGATAGCGGTCGATAAGAGCGTCTCTCTCCGCCACCGGCCGCTGATCATCCGCCAGCTGGCTGAGCATGACAGTCTTACCAATGTCGTGCAACAGCGCACAGGAGAACGCCTCTTCTGCATCACAGCCAGCCATGGCAGCGATCTGCTGGGCCAATATGGCGCAGTGAAAGCTGTGATCCAGCACCGCCCTGATCGCCTGTGGTTCCTTCGCAAAGCAACCGCTGAGGGCATGATGGGTGACGATCCCGAAAATCGTCCGGATCCCCATCAGAACAATGGCATGCTGCAGGGAACTGACCTGGGTGGCCAACCCGTAAAAGCTGGAATTGGCAGTCTTAAGGATGTTTGAAGTCAGAATCTGATCAGCCATGATGATTTTCATCAGTTTCTGCGGCGACCAGTCTTCCTGGCCGAGGCAATTCTGCACCTTCAGCAGCGTATCAGGCATAGGGGGGATATCCACCTGGCCGGCCATGATCTGCTGCCCGATCTGCTTGAAAATCTCTTCATCGGCTCGAATCGCGGCCACTGTTGGCGCTGCGGTTTCGATCTCAGGAGACTCTGACGGGGTGGCTGTTTTTTTAAATTTCGGTAGCCTGAAGCGGAAGCGAAACTCGCCTCCGGGCCGCTGCATGGCATCATCCATAGCCAGATAGAGCAGCTGATCGGCAATCGAACGTAATCTGACTTTGGCGATGGGAAGCTGTTTGACGAGAAAATCGCCAAAAGGAATATTCTGCCGCAACGCTTCGGAGCGCAGATTCTTCAAGTGGGCAAGCTCGGCGATTTCCATTTGCGCGAGCATATGCTCAAGTTGTTCGGCAGCCAGGCTGGAGCGGAAAAAATA
>CAMYNR010000010.1:1717-7893 GCA_947259715.1 uncultured Desulfuromonadales bacterium | reverse complement strand
TATCGTTGTCCGCTGATATGACCCGGCACAAACAGGCGACAGAAATAAAAAAAGCCGTTTTTGCCTCCTTTTTTCGGCTTGAAAAAAAGGAGGGCGCCTGTCGGGGCGCGTCCCGACGGTTTTTTTATTTTCCACCAATAGGTAAACAACAATGACCGGTTACACCGAGACAATCCTAAAATATGCCGCCGATGAAACCCACATCGGCCTGCTCGACAACCCCGACGGTACCGGCGAAGTCGGCCTGTCCGGCCAAGAGGTGGGCAAACGCCTGGCGGTGCGCTTCACCCTGAATATCGCCGCCGAGCAGGTCAAAGAAATCCGCTTTCAGGTCTTCGGCTGCGGGTTCACCATCGCCGCCTGTGCCGCCGCCGCTGAACTAAGTGAAGGTCGGGCGCTCACAGAGGTGCGGAATTATTCTCCGGAGACCATCGAACAACAGCTCGGTGGCCTGCCGAAGGAGCGTGACTATTGCGCCGAACTCGCCCATCAGGCGCTGCAGGCGGCCGTCAGCAGTGCCTGCAAAGGGGCTGAGCCGGTGCAGGCGGAAATGGCTGTCCTGCATGAAGAAGACCATGATGCCCGGGTCAGCCCTGAGGATCCACTGTTCTGCAGCCTGATGACCTGCCCGACCCCACTTGGATTTGAAACAGCCGAACAGGCCATGTTCGCCGGGCTGTTGACCGTCGCCAGCCAAGAGGAATGTTCGCTGACAGCGGCGCTGGGCATCGAAAGCGCCGTGCTGGAAGAAATCCTGACGACCTATTTCCCAATGTTTGATTCCGCCCTGCTTGAAGAGGCGCGGCAAAAAACCGGCCCGCCGCCGGAAATCAATCCGGAGGTGCTTGCCATCCTGATGTCTCACGCGCCTGTCGACGTGACTGGTGGTAAGCAGCAAACCGCCGAATGGTTGGCCCGCATCATTGCCGCCCGCGCGGCTCAGCCTGGGCACCTTTGGACCGCGATGGGTTTTTTCGAACGTCCGGAATTATCCGCCGCCATCCGCCGGCATCTGCCAACCCTGGCGGCCGCCAACAGCAAGGGGATGCGTTGGAAGCGCTACCTGTTCAAACAGGTCTGCGATCTGAATGGCGGAGTGATGTGTAAATCTCCAAATTGCGGCGACTGCAGTGATTATGCGCTCTGCTTCGCCCCTGATGATGAATAACACCCAACTCAAAACCCATCCTTCAGACAAAGGACCAACGATGAAAGCCGGAACCACCGACCGTTACCTCAGTTTTAAAAATATCGACTGCGAGGGCAACTCGAAGAAATTGATCCAATTGCTGCGCCGCCATATCGATGACCCTGAAAAAAGCAACGCCTTCTGGGAACAGTTCAAGACCAAGCTCGCGCTGGTCGGCAAACCAGAGAAAAACGGCGGCCGCTGCCTGGATGAACTGTTCCTGATTCACACCTATATCAATAATTTCTACGAAATCTTTGAAACTTACGAGGATAACGAGGCGCTGGAGCTGCTTGAACGTATCGAGCGGGAGTGCTGCTGAAACCTCAATTCCGAGAGCGGAACAGGAAGGACAAGGGAATGGCTAAGATTATTTTCTGGGAAAAGCCCGGCTGCAAAGGCAATAGCCGACAGAAAGAGATTCTTCTCGCTTCGGGGCATGACCTGGAAGTCCGCAACCTGCTGGCGGAGGGCTGGAGTCGCGAAGAGCTGGCGCAGTTTTTCGGTCAGCGACCGGTCGCCGAATGGTTTAACCCAACCAACCCCAGGGTCAAATCGGGAGAACTTATCCCGGCTGAAACCTGCCCTGAGGATGCCCTGGAGATGATGGTCGCCGAACCGCTGTTGATCGTACGTCCCTTAATGCAGGTCGGTGAGCAGCGCCTGGCCGGCTTCGACGTTCAGCAGGTGCATAACTGGGTTGGGCTGGCACTTGATTCAGTCGGCGAGCGGGATCCGAAAAACTGCCCCTGTGTCACCAGCACGAATTGAAATGTTGCCGGGAAAGGAGATAAGAGCATGCAGTTGACCCCGATCGGCGTCATCCGCACCCCATTTCAACAGATCGCTGAGATGCCGATCCAGCCCAGCGGCGCTCGAGGCGTACAGGGGCATATCGAACTGCGCCCGGAGCTGGTCGAAGGTCTGACAGATCTGGGCGGATTTTCCCACATCATTGTGCTTTACCAGTTCCACCAGGTGAGCAAAAGCAGCTTGAGCGTCACCCCCTTTCTCGATTCGCAGCCGCACGGCGTTTTTTCTACCCGGGCACCGACCCGCCCAAACCCGATCGGTCTTTCGGTGCTGAAACTGAAGGCGATCCGCGAAAACATCCTTGAACTTGAAGATGTCGACATGCTGGACGGCACTCCGCTGCTCGACATCAAACCCTATGTTCCTGAATTCGATCACCCGGGCGAGGTTCGTACCGGCTGGTTACAAAAAAATCCGCAGCGCTCAAAAAACATGCGTTCGGATCAACGTTTTGCCGAAATAAAGGATTAAAAAAATGACTGAACTCGATCAAGCCCTGCAGAAATTCATTCAGGATGAGGAGCAGCAGGACCAATACTATGATCTGATCTTGAAGACCGACTTTTACATCCCCCTGGACACTGAGGGCTCCGAGACTCCGCTCGATGGACAGGAAAGCGTCACCCCGCTGATCCTCAAATCGGCAGACAAGCACTATATTTTGCTCTTCGACAGCGAGGAACGGCTGTCCAACTGGTCGAAAAAACCGGTAAACTATGTGGTAATGGCTGGCTATGGAATTGCAGCAATTTCCACCCCGGATCTGCATTGGGCCATTAATGTCGGCAGTGAGTTTGCCAAGGAATTCGTCCCTGATGAGATCAATTGGTTGAAAGAAAATCTGCCAGAAACAAAAGAATAGAAAAAACGCCGTGCAGGCAGGTTGCTTTGCACGGCGTTTTTAGGATTTGAACAAGTATTCAGCGATCACTTCAGCCAGTCTTGATAAAGCTCCGGGTTGAAACCGATAATATATTCATCACCGACCCGATAGGTCGGGGCGCGCAGATTACCGCTCGGTCCCATCACCTGTTTCATGATTTCAGCTTTTTCCTCAGCGACCTTTTCAAACCGCTGAAACTTTTTCCCCTTAGCTGCAGTCACGGCCTTGGCGCTTTTCAGCATCGCCCAGGCGGCATCTGCATCGATCCTCTCTTTACGCGCATCAACAACTTCTGCTGCGGTGATCTTTTCCTTCTCAAGAAACTCTTGAGCATTTTTACAGGAAGTTCATCCCTTGCGCAGGTATGCCCAATCGATCATCATTCTGGCCTCCTTCCACGGCTTCAGGTTTAAGGTAATAACGGTAACACAGTCTGGCATTTTTTCAGCGCGAAGCCCAGCCCGGCTGCTGAATCAAAGGGCCAGGGCCTGCTCCAGGTCGGCAATGAGGTCCTCGGGGTGTTCACCGCCAACACAAAGTCGGATCAGATTGCCGGGGATTCCGGCCAGGTCGCGCCCCGCCTCTCCCTGCTGCTGATGAGTGGAGATCGCCGGAATGGTGGCGATACTTTTTATCCTGCCCAGATCGGTAGCGCGCAGAATCAACTGTAACCGGTCAAGCACTTGCCGCGCCGCCTGATGGCCGCCGCGGAGGCAAAAGCTGAGCAGATGCCCGTAGCGCTCCTGCAGTTGGCCATCAACTTCACTATCAACCAAACGCATGTAGCGCTTGGCAACTGCATGTCCCGGATCGGCTTCCAGGCCGGGATAGCTGACCGATTCTACTTGCGGATGGCCAGCAAGAACAGAGGCGACTGCCATGGCATTGCGACTGAGCTGCTCCATTCTGCTGCGGATGCTGCGCAACTCACTGAGGGCCATCAAGGCATTGAACGGCGACATGCAGGGACCGTAATCGCGGGCTGGCAGCAGCTTGACGTAACCAGCAAAATCGCTGCGCAGCTCCGGCGGCCCAACCCGGGTGGGGATATCGCAGCGGGAGATTAACGCACCGCCGATGCCGAACCCGCTGCTGGTGATGCTTTTGCTGAGCGAATGGATCACGATGTCGGCGCCATAACAGAGCGGCCGGGTCAATGCTGGAGTGGCCAGAGTCGAATCGACCAGGAGCGGCAGCTCGTGCTGGTGGGCCAGCTCGGCCACCGCGGTGATATCGAATACTCCCAGCACTGGATTACTGGGAATTTCACCAAACAGAAAACGGCTGTTTTCGTCGATCGCGTCCGCCCATTGCTGAAGATCGAGCGGGTCCCTTATCCAGCGGATTTCTATCCCCCGCTCCTTGCCGTAGCGCTCATCAAACAACATGAAGGTTCCGCCATAGCATTTACTCGAGACGACAATATTCTTCGGCCCGGACCCGGCGAGAAAAGGATTGGTCGCCATGGCGATGGCGGCCATTCCGGAAGAGGTGACATGCGCGGTCGCTTCACCGGGATAGCCATAACTTTCAAGCAGGGCGAGAGTTGCTTCCAGGTAAATGAGGGTGGGGTTGGAGATCCGGCTATAAGCCCAGGCCGGTGCCAGGTAGGCAAGGGCCGCTTCCATCTGATCGCTGTTTTCGAAGTGCTGTGCCGAACTGAAGTAGGCCGGTTCTATGATACTCCCCTGGTTGGCCAGGGCTCCTTCGGCTCCGTAGAGGCCATGCACGGCGATGGTGTCAAAACGCTTTGTGCGCATCATCTGGCGCTTGCGGGTCTGCTCCTGAAGCGCCTGCGCCCCCAGCTCGATGTAGCGCTGCACCTCTGCCGAGTATTGCTCTTGCGCCATTGGTTTCCTCCGCCTGTAGCTTGAGTAGAAGGCTCGACTCCTCACCCTTTAACTCTAGCCAGCGAATGGCCTTTGGCAACTCTCGGGTTCACTTCGACCTAAGCTTTCCCCCAGCTACACCGAGCTATCACAGTTCACTTCTATCCGGTTGCGTCCTTGCTCCTTGGCTCGGTACAGGGCAATATCGGCGCGCTTCAAGAGCCGCTCGGGGTTGTCTTCATCGGCCTGCAGGCAGGCCAGTCCGCCGCTGGCGGTCAGCTTGATCGGTTGACCAGTTTCCGGAGCCAAAAGCTGCAAACCTGCCAGCAACTGCCTGATCCGTTCACTCGTCAGTTGGGCTTCAGCAGACGTGACCCCCGGCAGCAGGATGACAAATTCCTCACCGCCGAACCGGAACAAGACATCGTAGCTCCGCATCGACTCCTGCAGGGCCTCGGCCACAACGATCAGAGCCTGGTCGCCGACATCATGGCCATAGGAATCGTTGATCTTTTTGAAATGATCAATATCGAGAATCAAACAGCAGAGGGGGTGCTGCAAACGATGGGCTTTATTTACCTCTGAAGCCAGCAGCTCCATCCCATGACGACGGTTGAAAACACCGGTCAGACCATCGGTCGCCGCCAGCTTCTCGACCTTCAAGCGTGCGTCATTCAGCGATCGCACCAGACGGAAAATCAACAGACTGATGGTCACGACCAGGCCGATGGTGACCACAACCCCGGAAAGACCTATCGCCAGCACATTACCCCGCCATTTGGCCTGCAGCTCCTCAATCAGGATCGACACACTGATCCCGCCACGGATATCTCCGACCTGGTAACCCTGCTCTCGGTGGCAGGGCAGGCAAGACTCCTCGGTGACCAGGGGCGCCATGTAGCGAAAAACCTGCTCGCCATTCATTTCCGCAAAGGCAAACTCTTCCTGTTTGCCGCGGGCAAAAGCCTGCAGAGCGAGAGTTTCAAATTCATCAGCGCGGTTGTCGGGGTTGAGTGGTTTCAGGCTGGTAATATGATATTTAATTCCGTCCTGCTGGGCAGACAGCAGGGAAATCTCGCGAGTCATCAAAGCGGGATTTTTTTTGGTATATACCTTTCCGTCGATCGTCCGGATATCCGAACTCGCGAGATAGGGATTTGAACTATCCCCCTCTTTTTTCAGCACGTAGACCCCGCCCTGCTGTGCATTCCAGGTGCGGGTTAAAACAATCGCGTCAAAATGGCTGCGTGCCTGGGACAGAATACTCTCATGCAAAAGAGTACGGGTTCGCAGGGCCAACCCCAAAAATATTCCGAAAAGAACGACCAGAAGCACGCAGACGATTGCTGCCAGGGAATAACGGATATTGCGCTTTGCCAACTTGGGCATAAAGGCCTCAGAAGAAAGTTTACTGATCGCTTATTATATTTATCTAATTCAAATTTGTCAAAATTTATAATCT
>CAMYNR010000010.1:0-1623 GCA_947259715.1 uncultured Desulfuromonadales bacterium | reverse complement strand
GATATCTAAGAACGAGACCAGGGCAAGGGGAATGGTTTGCGCTATAGTGTGGAGAAATTGAAAGGATCAGAATATGGGGAAAAACGCCATCGCCAGCCATCGCGACTTTCTTAAAGACAGCTTGCGGATGGAAATCAACTTCTATCTGACCGATCAGAATCAGGGAATTGAACCGCCACCGGTGCAGAAACCGCCTCGACCGGAACAGGAACTGATCAGCCTGCCAGGACAGGAGGAATGGCAGAACTTTGTCGGCACCGACCTGCTGGATGCGATCGGTCGGCGACGCAGTCACCGTCGCTTTACCGAGGAGGCTCTCAGCCTTGCGGAGCTGGGGTTCCTGCTTTGGGCCAGCCAGGGGATAAAAGGGCTGATCGGTCCCGGCAGCGCCCTACGCACGGTTCCATCCGCCGGCTGCCGGCATGCCTTCGAAAGTTATCTGCTGATCAGTGCCGTTGCCGACCTCAAACCGGGACTCTACCGCTACCTGCCGATCGAGCATGCCCTGGTGCTGGAAAAGCCGCTCGGCAAAGATCTGCTGCGCCAGAACCTGGCAAAAGGGACCCTGAATCAAAATTTCATTGCCAGCGCGCCGGTCTGCTTCATCTGGAGCGTCATCCCCTACCGCATGGAGTGGCGGTACCAGCTGGCGGCTCACCGCGTCATCCTGATGGATGTCGGCCACCTCTGTCAGAATCTTTATTTGGCCTGCGAAGCGGTCGGCTGCGGAACCTGTGCGATTGCAGCCTATGATCAGGAGCTGATGGATAAACTGCTGGAGCTCGATGGCAAGGACGAATTTACCATCTACCTGGCGCCGGTGGGAAAGGTCTAGAAATAACTGATGCGCCGATAAAAACGTCCACTTTAGTGCACAAGGCAGGATCGAATTTGCGGTCTTGATTCTTTATCGGGAGAGAATTAAAAGATGCAGCGCTACAAAATACTTCACCGCACTTACTATAACTTTTCCGCCCCCGTGCAACTTGAGCCTCATACCTTGCGGCTGCGGCCGCGCGAAGGCCATGAGCTGCACATCGAATCCTCAGCCCTGGAGCTAACGCCTCCTGCGGCAACCCTGCGCTGGCACCGGGATGCGGAGGACAACTCGATCGCCATAGCCACCTTCAATCTCCTCGCCGAGCAATTGATCATTGAGAGCGAGGTCATCATCCAACAATTCAACCTGGCGCCGCTCGATTTTCTGTTATCCGAATACGCAACCTATTTCCCTTTTTTTTATACTCCCGAAGATTGCGTCCTGCTCGCGCCCTATCTGAATTCCCCGGAGAAACAGCCGGAAAACCTGCTCCCTGAATGGATCACAAGTTTTTTTCCACCGGGAGAACAGATTCAAACATATGCGCTATTGCAGCGTCTTTGTGAGCAGATTCATAACAACATGTTCTATCAAAAGCGTGAAGAGCCGGGAGTGCAAACGGCGGCCGAGACCCTCGCTTCAGGCGCCGGATCCTGCCGTGATTTTGCCAATCTGTTCATGGAGGCCGCGCGCTACCTGGGTCTCGCCGCACGCTTTGTCAGTGGCTACCTGAATGCACCGCCATCCCCGACCGATTTTGGCGCGACCCACGCCTGGGCTGAAGTCTACCTGCCGGGCGCCGG
>CAMYNR010000009.1:26818-43665 GCA_947259715.1 uncultured Desulfuromonadales bacterium | reverse complement strand
TTCACCAGCTCGGCGTCAATCAGCACATTCGCTTGTGCGGCGTAAAGCACTACGCCTCCGCGCAAATGCTTGATTTCCTTGATCTGGCAAAAAATTGCTGGTTTCCAAATCAGAAACACGCTTTTCTGCCATCCGGAGTTTCCGGATGCTCACTATTTAGCTTCGACCGGATAATTGCCGCGCTGCCACGCACGCCAGCCACCGACCAGAGCGCTCACATCCGTATAACCAATGGAACTCATTCCTTGTGCCAAACTGGCACTTGTCGCTTCATTCGGTCAGGCGCAGTAGAGAACGATCTTTTTCTCCTTTGGATAACTGTTCCCCCAGGAGTTAAACTCGCTCGGGTTAGCCCGGATAGCCCCCGGGATCTTAAACTCGCTGGCACCCCAATCCTTACCTGTGCGTGCGTCAAGTACGATCAGATTTTCAGAATCCAGCACACCTTTCAGTTCATCAAGGCTCATCATGCCGACGTTCGCTGCGAGCGCTGGTGTGAGCGCAAACAACATGAAAAAGACAAGTAAAATGGAAAGTTTTTTCATCATGGATCTCCTTTGCCTTTGTGGTTGCCGATGGTTTTCACCGCCAACCCACCTCGCGACCATACAGCTGCCAAGAGCGCTGTTGGTATGAGCACCAACGCGAGAAAACGCAGGATATGGATCGCGTCCGGATCGCTTGCTATCAGGTACAGAATAGCAGAAAAGTAGATCAGCATTATAGCTATGCCATGCCAACGGTGTTTGACCTTCTGCAGTTTAAGCAGCTTGGCCGCCGCAAAAGGCTGCAGGCCGCTGACAAATAACCAAAGCAGCAGTGCTGCCTGGATATAGGTATCGAGAATGTCATCCCCGGCAAGCCCTTTGCCCATCAGGAAGGCGATGGCTAGGGCAAAAAGCAGTACAAAGCGACGGCGCAGCAATTCACCATGAGGGTGCCCGGGGAGAAGGCCCCGGGCAGCAAGTCCGCGAAACGAATCGATCGCCAGGTGAAAGAGCGCATTCACCACGCCGCAAGTGCCGGCAATTAAGGTAATCCCCATCAGAATTCGGCCGGTTTCGCCAAGGATGGTTCTTGCGCTAATCAGATGGGGAATCGTGGTCCCGGCCAGGCGATCGCCGGCAACAAGTTGCATCGAAACCAGCGCCCAACAGAGAAACAGCAACAGGCCAACCAGCAACACCCCGATTGGAAGACGGCGGGATTGATGTGCGTCCTCTTGACTGAAATCAAGGCCGAGAAACAGCAACAGGCTGCCGACGAGCGTGGGGGCGGAAAAAGAGAAATCATTATCAACGGAGGCTGATCCGCTGCCCGCAGTCACAATACCCGCACCGCTCAGGATGACCATACTGATCAAGACCAGCGCTGCAAAGACGACCTGGGCCTTTCGGGCAAGGGATTCGCTGACCAGATGAAGTGCGGCGATCATGACCAGGAGCAGGAAGGCAAAGCCAAAATTGGGGAACCAATAGACAAAGATTTCATTGAACGCATAGCCGCTGGTCACGAGCACACCGGTCGGAATAAGCAGAACCAGGGCCATCCGGCTGGCCAGCAGCAAGGTCGTCGCGAGGGTAGGCCCCACCCCCTGAATGAGCAATTCGGTCAGGTTGACGCAGCCTTTACAGCGAAGTTGTGGATGCCTGACTAGAAATAGTGAGCGTGCAGCGAGCCCGGCTGCCACGATGAGTCCCAACAGAAAGAAAGTCTGATTTGCCCCCGCTCCTTGACCGAGCCGGATCAGAACATCCGGGGAGAGCATCCAGCCGGCGCATAGACTGGCAATAACCAGGGGCGTCCAGGCCATTCCGTATCCTTCCTCGGTTGAAATAATAGGATAAGACAAATCCTGGTCAGCACAAGCATCCCGTTCCTCAACCGGGCTGAAGGAAAAACTCTGACGGGACGTTTTAAATATTTATGTCATTCGTTGCTTGATGGTAAGCCGTGCCGAGACAGACAGGTGCCGGAAAGTTACCGGTCAATCGCCACCCCTTCCCTGGCCAGCCGCTGCTCGATCCGCTTCAGCAGCTCTCTTTCGAAATGCCCATTCCACAACTGAACGAATTGTTGCCCTTCGGCGGCGATCTCTCGACTGACCCGCAACGATTTGCGCGCCACCTCGGTCTGGTAAAAGGAGAGCAGCTGGTGAATCTCTTCGGCCGTGTAATAACGACGATAAATCGGCACCAGGACATCGAGCAGCCGCTGATGCTCAGCCTCGCCGACAGCGTGAACTTCTTCGGCGATAATCCGCTCGGCCAGCTCGGGGGCAACCTTTTCGTCCGCCAGCACAGCAACGGCATGCTTGGCGGTACGCTGCTGGACATCAGCAAGGTAGCGCTCGGTCAGACTGGCCCGCACCAGCTGCTCGGCTTCAGCCTGTTTTCCTGCCTCGCCCGTTGGCAGCATCGAAGTGGTGGTGGCGCAAGCCGCCAGAAAAAGGAAACTCAGCAGAAAAAACAGAACGCGCATGATAGGTCCTTGTCAAAAGATGAGTTCAGTGCCAAGTATAGCGCGGCGTGGTAGCTCAGCGAAACTGCGGTGCTCCAAGCTGAAAAAAAAGCACCGCGCCCGCTGAATTCTTCCTTCCAGCGGACGCGATGCTTTCTATGTCAATTTATTTTGATCAGGTTCGCAATCAGTCCTTACGGGCTGCCTTGGCCTTGGGGGCGGATTTCACCTCTTCCTCCTTGGTCAGTAACTGCTTGGAGATTTCGAAGCTTTTGCTGACGCTGTCCTGAAAGAGAGAAAAACCGTTGTTGATCGCCTCGTTCCAGAAGTCAACCAGAGGCTTGGCTTCTTTCGGCAGCTGCTCGGTGGCTTTGCCGGCCAGCTCATTCGATTCTTTTTTGATGTCTTCAGCCTGAGCGAAAGCCTGCTTACTGAAGTTTTCCAGGGCCTGGATGCTTTTTGCGGGAGCATCCTGACTGGTCCAGTCGAGATCCAACTGCTCTTCCACATAACTCTGCAGATTATTCAGAGAGCGCTGCTGCACTTCGAACAACATGTTGGCAGCTTTTTTCCCCTCTTCAGGGACGTTCGGCACAACACCGATCAGGGAATCGGTCAGCTTGGCTGCCTGGTCGGAAAAGGCGTTGATAGTGTCGAAACCGATTTTTGCGGCACTCTTGTTAAACTCGACAATCTGCTTGGCGAAATCTTTGCTTTCCATTTTTTCCTCCTCGATGAGGCGACCCCCTTTGGGCCGCAGACCAATATTAATATCCAAACTAAGCAATCAAGACTCTGCTGTCAAGTTGTTTTATTTAACTTTTGATATTTTTTTGTTTAATATGGTCGCAGCAGATATTTTTTCATAGATAAATAACTATTTAAGCAAAGGCGCCAGCGCAATCGGTGAAAAGACCGAGCCAAATTTATTTAATTTTTGATTAACGCCTTGACTCCACCCTAAAATCTGCCTAATGTTCTTTGTACAGGCAAGCATAAAAACCGAAGGAAAGCGAGGCGACCCCTCAAAGCCTGTATTTCTACAGCGGCCAAACTGTTATCCTTGAGGGGACCAAGCGATCATCACTACAAAGTTATAAAAGGAGATTATTGCATGAACCAAGTCTATATTATCGATGCATTACGCACCCCTTTCGGTAGTTTTGGCGGTTGTCTGGCGGATGTTCCCGCCACTCAACTGGCGGCCACGGTGGCCAAAGCCTTGATCGAGCGCAGTCAGCTGGATCCTGCCAAACTTGGCCAGTTTATTGCCGGGCAAGTGGTTTCGACCGGCTGTGGCCAGGCACCTGCACGTATTGCAATGCGCGCAGCCGAGATTCCCGATACCGTTGCGGCGATGACCATCAACAAGGCCTGCGGCAGCGGCCTTAAGGCGATGATGTTGGCTGCCGACGCAATTCGCCTCGGCGATGACCAGCTGGCTATCGCCGGCGGTATGGAGAACATGTCCAGGTACCCTTACGCCCTGCTGAGCGCCCGTTTCGGCATGCGCATGGGCAACGGCCAGGCCGTCGACCTGTTGCTGCACGACGCCCTGCTCGATCCTGATACCGGCCGCCACATGGGTGAGATCACTGAAGCGGCCATCGCTGAGCATGGCATCAAGCGGGATGCCCAGGACGAGTACGCCATCAGCTCCTACCAGCGGGCTCAGGCCGCCGCCAAAAATGGCTTTCACGCCAAAGAGATTGTCCCGGTGATTAAAACAACCCGCAAAGGTGAGATCACCATCGACGGCGATGAAGAGCCAGCACGGATCGATTTTGATAAATTCACTGACCTGCGCCCAGCGTTCAAAAAAGATGGGACCTTGACCGCCGGAAACGCGTCAACAATCAACGATGGCGCCGCTTTTGCGCTGCTTGCCAGCAGCGACGCCTGCGAAAAGTACGCGCTGAAGCCGAAGGCCAGGCTGGTCGCCTATGCCACCAACAGCCTGCACCCGGATCAGTTTCCCATCGCTCCGGTGGGTGCCGTTGAACGCGCCTGCGCCAAGGCCGGGTTGTCGTTGGAAGAGATCGACCTGTTCGAAATCAACTCCGCCTTTTCTGCCGTCGCCCTGATGAACATCAACCGGCTGAAAATCTCCCGAGAAAAGGTCAACATCAACGGCGGCGCGATCTCCATCGGCCATCCGATCGGCGCCAGCGGCGGCCGGTTGGTTGCCACACTCCTCAACGGCCTGGAGGAAACCGGCGGCCGCTATGGAGTGGCGACACTCTGCATTGGTGGCGGTGAAGCCGTCGCAGCGGTTTTCGAAAAGCTTTAAGGAAACAGCAGCAGAAGAAAAATCTTCCCGCCCTCTCAAAGCAGAGGGCGGGATCATCTGGTAAACTGAAAATCTTTTCCGAGGGGATACAACGAGGTGATCTTTGCATGCCGACACTTGCGACCGATGACCTGAATATCTACTATGAAATCCATGGGGAAGGCCCCCCGCTGATTTTTCTGCACGGCCTGGGATCGAGTACCCGCGACTGGGAATACCAGATTGAATTTTTTGCTGGGCGCTATCAGGTCATCGCCATGGATTTTCGCGGCCATGGCCAGTCAGGAAAACCGCCTGGCCCCTACAGCGTGCAGCTCTTTGCAGCAGATACGGTCAAGCTGCTGAAGGCCCTGAATTTAGGCCCGGCACATATTGCCGGTCTGTCAATGGGCGGCATGGTCGCATTTCAAATGGCGGTCGATACGCCAGAGCTAATAGCAAGCCTGACCATCATCAATAGCGGCCCAGAGCTGGTCTTTCGTTCTTTTGCCGAGCGCATGGCCTTTCTGCAGCGGAGCCTGATTATACGCTGCCTTGGAATCAAGTACATGGCGCAAGTACTGGCCAAAATCCTGCTCCCCGAACCCCACCAGAAAACCCTTCAGAAACAACTACTTCAGCGCTGGGCCCAGAATGATAAAAAAGCCTACCTGGCATCGCTGCAGGCGATTACCGGGTGGAGCGTCGCAGACCGCATCAGCGCTATTCAGGCCCCAACCCTGGTTATCTCCGCCGACCAGGATTACACACCGATCGCCTTCAAGGAAGCCTATATCGCCAGAATGCCTATGGCTGAACTCGCCATTATCAACAACTCTCGCCATCTGTCACCCATCGATCAACCCGAGCAGGTCAACACGGCTATCCAGAATTTCCTTTCGCGCCACTCGCCAGCTTAAACGGCCCCATTCTTTTGACTCTATAGCCCAACCAATCACCACCAACCCACTCAGGATGTTTTTTCACCGATACAGCTTGACAGTTAACAATCCCTGCGCTTTATTTAAGTATAAATTTTAACAGCTTGGGTCTTTGATATTTGAGAGTCGCCATCGGCTTCGCAAATGCTCCTTAGCTTATATCTATGTGCAGGTGATCGGTTCCTCATCCCACTGCTTAAACCTTTCAAATATCTGAAACAGTTGGAGTGAACTATATCAGCTGGTGGTTACATAGCGACCCTGCAGACCCCTATTGTGAAGATAAACCAACAACGACGTTCAAGATTAATCATCGCAGGCGATTTTTCCTCATTAATCAACCTGAAAAAAAAGAAAAATCATTTACACTTACATAAAATCAGCAGAGACGATCAATTCCATCAATCAGCTGTAAAATCAGTATTTCGCGCCAAACAGGTATGATTTTTCTGCTTTAATTCGAAGAGTTGGATTCACCGTTGCCAAAGGAGGCAACTTATTTTTCATGCAAAGGAAAATTGGTGGGGGGGGTCTGGTTAGAAATGGCCAGCCCCAACAAAACATTTTCCTATCAAGCTCTCAGCGAGGAGGACTATTTATATGAAACCGTTTCGATTGAATAAGCACGGAAAGTTGGTATTCCCTTCAAGTATCTTTGTCGATCTCGATTTTTCAATTATTGCCGATCTCGACCAGCTGCAGGCGATTATTCGCCGAGACTTCGAGGTCAAGGCCCCAACCGGGACTGAGATTGCCGAAAAAGCGGCCGCCGGTAACTATGCGACCCGCTATGACCTGTTGCGCGACCTCGGTCTGCACCTTTTCTGGGCGAATCGTTTCGCCCTGGCGATGTACGATAAGCGCCCGACCCGCTGGCGCGACGTCCCGCGCACCCGCGAAGATGTGTTCGTACCGCTGTTGCGCCCCAGGGAGAACCGCGAAGCAAAGTCCGCCAGCGTTCTTGAGGCCTATGGCAAACTGCCGGCCAAATGGGATCAGACGGCTGAAGACGATCTGTTCGCCATGCTCTTCGACTGCTTCTCAAACAAGCTCTATCGTGCTTCGGAACTGCCACCAATCAAAGCGACCATCGCCGAGGCGCTCACCACAGTCGACGCCAGGACCACCGTCCTCGGTGACTTCAACCCCGATCACCGCCATTACAGCGTCAACGAAATCCTCGACGTTGCCGAGGAGCAGCCCGAGCTCGAGGCGCTGAGGCGCTGGTCGATGGTGCTGCACAACCAGCATCCCTGGGACCGCAGCCGGGCCCGGCTGAAGCCCTTGGCCGAGATGGAGGATGATGATGTCGTGGTGCTCTTCCATCCGAAGAATCGCGATGTTCTCAGCTTTATTAACCGAGTCAAGAGCGGCCCCAGCCATCTGCCCCAGTCCCCCAAGGCCTCGCCCGCGGTGGAACCGATAAGGCCCTTGCCACCGATCGTGGTTGGAACTGATGCCACCATTCAGCCAAAAATTGAAGCCCTCGCCATCCGCAAAGGGGAAATCATTTGCTCCAACGAGGATGTGGTGCGCAACTCCCCGCCCTCCTGGTCGCCGATGGCCGCCGATGAGATTGTCGACAAGACCGGCATCAAGCGACGTCGCTACACCGAAGAGCCGCTCGAGAACATCGCCCTTGAGGCCGCTCGCGCCGCGATGGAGCATGCAGGACGCAAACCTGAAGAGATCGGCGCCCTGCTCTTTTGCACCTGCACCTCAGAAAGATTGATCCCGTCGACCGCGACCTGGCTGTCCGGCCAGCTCGGGATTATGCAAACCCACTGTTCTGCGGATATCGTCGCGGCCTGCGCCGGCTTCCCTTACGGTATGGCCGAAGCTATTCGCCAGCTGCGCGAAGTCGAGCGGCCGGTTTTGCTTGTAATGGCCGAAAAGTTTTCCGATAAGATCGGCAACGCCAGACCCTCCCGGATGATCTTTGGTGATGGCGCCGCAGCCATGGTGATTGCACCAACGGACGGCGAACGTGATGTCGAGGTCGTCCAGACCTACGCCAGCGGTCCTTTCAGCCAGGTCAACTCGATCATCTGGCCGAACTATGACTTTGACAACGACATCACCGTCTATGGGCCGGAAGTTAAAGCGCTGGTCGAACGTTACCTGAATCAGATGATCGGAGAGCTTTCCGAACTCAAGAGCTTAAAAGGCCGAAAAGCCCTGATCGATGACATCGATATGATCGTTCCCCATCAAGCCAATAAAACGATGATTATCGATATCGCCGTGCCCCAAGGTATCGCCGCCGAGGATATTTACTTCAACATCGCCGAAGTCGGCAACGCCTCTGCGGCAAGTATCCCGATCGCGCTGGCTGACGCTGTTTACGATGGAGCAGTGAGTAAACGGTCGTTGATCTTTGCGCCGGGCTTCGGCGCCGGGGCCGTCGGCGGCTACGTGGTGCTGTCCCTTGATCCGGCGATGGTCGCGCCCGAGATTAAAACCGACCTTTCCATGGGACCGAAATCAACCAAAGCCCATTCCTCCCTTGACGACATCAAGGAGGCGTTCCATGGCTAGCACTCCCAACCTGCGACCTGGAGAATCTTTCCTGCTGCGACTGCTGAACTTGCCCGAGCTGCTTGCCGATAATGAGCTGCTCGAGCGGCTGAATGAAAAGAGCTCGAATACTGCCGAGGATTATGCCGACATCGCCCTGCTGGTTGCCGGGGCCGAAGCCTACCTCTCAGCGACGCTCTATGTGCGCACCGCCTTCTTTGCCGCCGCTGGCCGCGGGCGACCGAAATCAAACCACGAGTCGGTCGTGACAGTCGACTGCCGGCTGCGCGGCGAAAAATATCGCCTGGCGGTCCAGAGGGTCAGCCCGAGCAAATACCGGTATGAAGTCGAAGGCCAGGTTCTGACCATGGAGATTGATTCCATAAGCGACGTTGAGTCCCTGGTTAAAGTCGGCAACCGCAGCCACCACGTGGTATCCCTGACCCAGGGACAGGACCACCTGATTGAGGTCGACAACGTGATTCACCGTGTCAGTCGCGGCGATGTCGGGACCGTCCGTGCCCCCTCTCCTGCCCTGGTTGTCGCCGTCAACGTCAAGCCAGGTGATTCGGTCGCCAAAGGGGACTCCTTGGTGGTCCTTGAGGCGATGAAGATGGAGACCGCGATCCCGGCGCCATTCAGCGGTACGGTGGTCGATGTTCTCACCGGCCCGAGCGTCCAGGTCGATGCCGGCGCCGCGCTGATCAGGCTGGAGGCAGCCTCAGAAAACAAGCCGGCAATCCAAGCCGAAAGCCGGATCGATTTCGCCGCCATCGCAGGCGAGCGATCAACAGCGCAGAACGCCCGGGAGCTCTGCCTTGAGCTTCTCAACAAGGTTCGCTGGACGATCCTTGGCTATGACGCGAAACCGGGCGTGGTGCGCGATCTGGCAGGACGGCTGCTGGCAGCGCATAAAGAAGCCGACTTGCATGATCCCAAAATCATCGCTGCGGGCCTCTCCGTGCTGGCGGCCTTCAGCGATGTCTGCTCTTTGGCCCGTAATCGGCGGGTCGGCGAGACCGGCGACGAGGCGACTCACAATCCCCGGGAATATTTTCACCAATACCTGCGAGCCCTCGACCTCGAAGCGGAAGGGCTGCCGGAAAGCTTCCGCCCCAAGCTTGAGCGGGCCTTTGCCCATTACGGGGTCATCGGTCTGGAGCGGCGGGTCGACCTCGAGCGAGCCGCCTTTCGGATTTTTAACGCCCAGCAAGAAGCAGCAACCCGCGAACCGCTGCTGGCTGCGGTGTTGACGGGCCTACGCCTCGATCCGGAAAAACTTGATTCCGGCACTGCCCAGTGGCTGCGCACGACTCTTGATGAATTTGTCGTTGCCACCGAACTGCGCTTTCCCAACCTGGGTAACAAGGCGCGCAATGTCCGCTATCAGAACTTTGAACAGCCCACGGTGCTGGCCCGCAAGGCTGCTGTTCTCAATGAGATGCGCGACCACCTCGCCGCGCTGCGTGCTGCAGACACGACAGCCAAACCGCTCGATGCTCTGATCAACTGCCCTGAAGCGGTCATTGAGCTCCTCGCCGACCCTCCCACTGCAGGGGATGGTGAAGATCCGATGCTGGATGTCATGTTCCGCCGCTTCTATCGCGTCAAAGCCCTGCAGGATGTGCAGGCACTCCCCAGCGGGCTGCGCTCGGCCAGCTATGATACCGACGGCGAGCTGCGCTATGTGGTCGCTGCCCTGACCACCCAATCCCGGACCGCTGAAGCCCTCGACGCGGCACTGGCCCACGGCCGGACGCTATCCGCGAACGATCCTCTGTCGATCGATCTCTACACCCGCTGGGATGGATCCCTCCAAGTTGAGGAGATCCGCTCCTGGACTGAGAAGTTAATTTCCGCAATCGATGCACCGAAGAACATACGCCGGGTAACCTTTTCCGGCGTCGCACCAAGGGGTAAAGTATTCCATCACACTTATCGCCCCTCCGAGAGCGATTTTATCGAAGATCTCAGCCTGCGCAACTGCCATCCGATGATCGCTGCACGGTTGAAATTTCACCGTTTCCGCAATTTCAATTCGGAACGGCTCGATTCAGAGCTTGGCATCTATGCTTATAAGGTGGTCGGAGTTGACAATCCACGCGATACGCGCCTGATGACGGTGGCCGAGGTGCGCGATCTCACCCCGAGCCGGGATGAGTCGGGGCAGATTACCGGACTGCCCACCACAGAGCGGCTGATCGCCGCCTGCGCCAACGCTCTGCGCACCGCGCAAACGGAACATGACCCGCGTCGCCAGCTGAGGATGAACCGCATCGTCCTTTACGCCTGGCCGGTCTTCGACCTGCCCCTCGAAGTTCTGGACATGGAAGCACACAGGCTCTCAGCGCTGACCTCCGACTTGGGGCTTGAAGGGATCGAAGTGATTTGCTCGCTGCGCGAAAACGGCGAAACGCGCGACGCGATCCTGCGCTTTGGTTTCGACGCAGCGGACGCCGCTGCTTTTGAAATCGTCCCGGCAACTGATGATGCGGTGCCGGTTCTCGATCGCTACCGACAGAACTGCATCATCTCCCAGCAACGCGGTTCAATCTACCCTTATGAACTGATCGATCGGCTCATCAAAGGAGGCGGTTCGTTTGTTGAATACGCGGTTAACGAAGCAGGCTCCTTCGTACCGGTCGACCGGCCGAAGGGGAACAATGACAATGGCTTCGTCAGCGGCCTGCTGACCACCCCTTCCGACCGCTACCCGGAAGGGATCACCCGGGTGGTGCTGCTCGGCGATCCGACCAAGGAGTTGGCCTCGCTTGCCGAGCCGGAGTGCCGGATGACCATTGGCGCCCTGGAGTTGGCGAGAAAACATCAAACCTCCCTCGAGTGGTATGCCGTCTCAGCCGGCGCCAGGATTTCAATGACCAGCGGCACTGAAAACATGGACTGGATATCGGTCGTGCTGCGCCGGATCATCGAATTTACCCAGGACGGCGGCGAGATCAATATCGTCATCACCGGGATCACCGTCGGCGGCCAACCCTACTGGAACGCCGAAGCGACCATGCTGATGCACACCAAGGGGATCCTGATCATGACCCCCGACAGCTCGATGGTCCTGACCGGCAAGCAGTCCCTCGATTTTTCCGGCGGAGTATCAGCCGAGGACAACTTCGGACTCGGCGGCTACGACCGCATTATGGGCCCAAATGGCCAAGCGCAATATTGGGCACCGGACCTGGAAGCGGCCTGCGAGATTATGCGGCAACATAATGAGCACGCTTACCGGGCTCCGGGGGAACGCTTTGCCCGCCGAGCGCAGATCAGCGATGACCTGGAACGCGATGTCAGCTCGGCCCCCCATGACGGCCCTGAATTTGGAACAGTCGGTGAAGTCTTCGCCGAGGAGACCAATCCAGGCCGGAAGAAACCCTTTGATATTCGCTCTATCATGCGTGCGGTCGCCGATCAGGACTTTAAACCGATGGAGCGCTGGAAAGATATGCGGGATGCCGACACCGGCGTTGTTTTCGAGGCCCATCTTGGCGGCTATCCGGTGATGATGCTCGGCATCGCTTCGCGGGCGATCCCCCGCAAAGGTCTGCTTCCGGCTGATGGGCCGGACGTCTGGACCTCGGGCACCCTCTTCCCGATGTCATCGAAAAAGCTTGCCCGGGCGATCAACAGCGCCAGCGGGAACCGTCCCCTGGTCGTTCTCGCTAATCTATCGGGCTTTGACGGCTCACCCGAATCTCTGGCCCGCTGCCAGCTTGAGTATGGCGCCGAGATAGGTCGCGCCATAACCAACTTTGACGGGCCGATCGTCTTCTGCGTCGTCTCGCGCTATCATGGCGGGGCCTTTGTGGTGTTCTCCAAGGTCCTCAACGACAATATGGAGGCCCTGGCTGTTGAGGGCACCTTCGCCTCGGTGCTCGGCGGAGCACCAGCTGCTGCCGTGGTCTTCACCCGGGAGGTTGACAAGCGCACCGATGCCGATCCGCGCATTGTCGATCTGCATGAGCGGATTGCCGGAGCAACCGGCCCCGAACGGGTCGCCCTGCAGGCTGAGTTGGCTGAATTACGACCCGTGGTCCGCGCCGAAAAGCTGGGACAAAAAGCAGTTGAGTACGATGCGGTGCACACGATTCAACGGGCCCGCGAGATGGGCTCTGTCGATGCCATCATTCCGGCGAAACGTTTGCGACCAGAGCTGATCGCTGCTCTGGAACGGGGAATAGAAAGGGCCCTCGCCAAGCCGAAGGCAGGCTGAAGGAAAACCTACGAACTGCTGTCGAACCTGAGTCGTTTCAAGCCGCGCGCCGCGTCGACGGAAGCGGATGGACGGTTATTATTTATCAAAGCAATTTTACAGATTATCAAATAAGGAGAGGTTAAATTATGGGAGTTCTCGAAATTACCGCAGACGAAAATGTAAAAATTCGCGTTGGTGACAAACTCAAAGGCCGAGTGGCATTCGTCACCGGCGGCACCCGGGGCATCGGCGAAGCGATCTGCCGCAGCCTGGCCAGCCAGGGCGCGACCATTGCCGCAGGCTATTCCGGTAACGATCAAAAGGCCGAAGAGTTTCGCGAGAGGTTTACCAAGACCTACTCCACACCGGTCAGCATTCACAAAGGCAATGTCGGTAACCCGGAGGACTGCCGCGGCCGGGTCGCCGAAGTGATAGAGAAATATGGCCGCCTCGATATCCTGGTTAACAACGCTGGCATCACCATTGACAAAACCGTGCTCAAAATGACTGACGACGACTGGTACGATGTGCTCAACGTGAACCTGTCCGGCGCCTTTTTCCTCTCTCAGGCGGCCCTGCGCCATATGGCCGAACGCGGTAGCGGGCGGATTGTCAACGTCTCGAGTGTCATCGGTGAGACGGGCAATATCGGCCAGGCCAATTACGCCGCCTCGAAGTCGGGAATGTTCGGCCTGACCAAAACCCTGGCCCGGGAGGCCTGTCTGCTTCTGGCCCGTTCGGGTAAGCTCAACGATCCCGAGGGGATCGGCCTCACTATCAATACGGTTACGCCAGGCTTCATAGCCACAGAAATGGTTGAACACATCCCGGAAAAAGTCATGACGCAGATCTTGTCCCATATTCCTCTTGGCCGGCTCGGCAAGCCCCAGGAGGTCGCCCGGATCGTGCATTTCCTGTCAGCTGACGCGTCCTCCTACATTACCGGACAGGTCTGGGGCGTCAACGGCGGCATGGACATGTGATCGACCGCCTGACAGAACCTTAAGGAATACGTGAAGACCAACTCCAACAAATTGAAATCATTTTTCCAGTGATTTCCTAGCGGCGGCCCCAGGCAAAATCGGGGCCGCTGAATTCAAATCCAGCGAAACTCAAACCACAAAACATTCTGAAAAGTTTTATTCCAAATTGTTATTTGGAAAAAATCGATAAATTCCGGCAAAAACCCTGCACTTCCGTCAATATCTGTTAGAAATAAATAGGCGCCCAGCACACCCCATTTCTTAATGAGCAACCAACAATACCCATAGAAAGAAAGCTGCTTGAAAAACGTGCGAAAAAAAAATTTAAAGGATGCCTCTATGCCCAGCCGAAAACTGACGTATTTTAGTGCTCCGGTCATCACCGGATTGATTGCTGTTGGTTTTGCCTTGTTCTGCGGGAATGCTTCGCTGCATGCTGCTCAAGCAGTAGAAAACAACAGTGCGGCAACAAAGAGACCTGGCCTTAACAAGCAGGTGATCGTCAAATTCAGGTATAAAGGCGCTAATCGCAGTTCCCGCGCCATTGCCACCCTTCAGTCAGTCAGTACCAGACTTGGACGGCAACTGAAACCGCTACGCATGCTTCGCTCTGAAGCGATGGTGGTTGAGGTTGAAGAAGAGCAAGACATGGAGGATCTGCTCAAGGATCTTTCCGCGCGCACTGATGTCGAGTACGTTGAGCCGGACAGGATGCTCCACCCTTTTCTATCCCCCAACGATACCCGTTATTATGAGCAGTGGCATTATTTTGAAAATGCTGGCGGCCTGAATCTGCCGTCCGCCTGGGATTCGACCCAAGGCTCAGGGGTCGTGGTTGCGGTTGTGGATACCGGCTACCGACCGCATGCCGATCTGGTTGCAAGCATCCTGCCCGGGTACGACATGATCGGCAATTCATTTGTCGGTAACGACGGTAACGGTCGGGACAACGATGCCCAGGACCCGGGGGATTGGACCACGGTCGGCGATTGCGGTCTCGACCAGCCGCCCGCTGACCAAATCAGCACCTGGCATGGCACCCATGTCGCCGGCACGCTGGCAGCAGTCACCAACAACAGTTCCGGGGTCGCCGGGGTGGCTTTTCAAGCAAAAGTATTACCGGTTCGAGTTTTGGGAAAATGCGGGGGATTTACCTCGGATATCGCTGAAGGGATTCTCTGGGCGGCCGGGATTGATATCGCTGGTGTTCCCAGCAACGCCAACCCAGCTCAGGTTATCAGTCTGAGCTTGGGGGGCCCCGGAAGTTGTTCCTATACTCTTCAGTCCGCAATTGAACAGGCACGCAGCGCTGGTGCCACCATCGTCGTTGCTGCAGGCAACTCCAACCAGGATGCGGTGAACACCTTTCCCGCCAACTGTGAGGGAATCGTTACCGTGGCCGCAACCAACCGAACCGGAGGCAAAGCCTATTACTCTAATTTCGGCAGTAGCGTCGATCTCGCGGCCCCCGGAGGGGACATGAGCTTTTCTTTTGGTGACGGAATTCTCTCAACATCCAACAGCGGCAGCACAGTGCCGACAGCGGACAGCATCGAGTTCAAACAGGGAACCAGCATGGCGACACCGCATGTTGCCGGCCTGGCTGCACTCCTTTACAGCGTTGATCCGGACATTTCTCCAGCTCAGGTGATGGACACTCTTATCAGCACTGCACGCAGCTTCCCGAATACCTGCAGTGGCTGCGGCTCTGGAATCGCCGACGCGACGGCAGCCGTGGCGGCACTTAATCAGAGCGGTGGTGGGGATGAACAGCTGGAAAACGCAATCCCCCACACCGATCTGGCCGGTTCACTGGGAAGCGAACGTTTTTTTTCTTTGCAAGTGCCTGAAGGAGCCAGCAATTTGACTTTTCAAATCAGCGGCGGCACTGGAGACGCTGATCTCTATGTGAGGTTCGGCGCGCCGCCAACCCTTTCGAGCTGGGATTATCGTCCTTACATAAACGGTAATAGCGAGACAGTGGTCGTCAATCCCGTCCAGCCGGGAGAATATTTTGTCATGCTGCGCGGCTATTCCTCTTACTCCGGAGTATCCCTCATCGGTCGCTATGAGGAGCAGGTCGCAGGGACCAACTGCCCTGCCGGACACGAGCAATACACCGCCTCCCTTGCCGCGACCGGCAGTTATCAGTATGCCCCCAATGGCAGCTACTACTTCAGCCCCAGCGGAACCCATTCAGGTATATTAAGTGGCCCATCCGGGACAAATTTTGACCTTATTCTCTGGAAATGGTCCAACAGCAGATGGAATGAAGTCATGAGCTCTGCGAATGGCGGTTCTGAAGAGGCTGTCAATTACCTTGGGGGCAGTGGTTACTACATTTGGCGGGTCGAGTCCCGGAGCGGCGCTGGAGATTTCAAGCTATGCTTAGCCAAACCATAAACTCAGGTGCAAAGCCACCAGCGAAAACGAGGCCGGCAGTGATAAGCACAAGATCACTCTTTTAGTTTAAGCCTCATGCTGCCCTCTGCGATTTCGATATCCTCAATACCCGCAGCAAAGGCGCTCCAGAAGCCTTCTTTACCACCGTATTCCCTGACCAGGTCGACATTCTTGATGTTGCCGAGCCAGGCATTCGGTAGAGGGACTCCCCAGATACTGATCCCCGTGAGGGCCACCATCGGCTTGCCCTCCCTGTAAGCCAACGCCAGTCCTGCCGCGACCTTCAAGGTCTGGCCGCCGAGAAAGGGCAAATCCTCATCCAGGGGCAGCAATAGCTTTGCGCTGGCTAAGTTGTCGGAAAGATCGATGGCCAGCTTTTTGGCTAAATCAGTGTTCTTCGCCAACAGAGCGTTGAGTTCCTTTTCGCTGAGGATTATTTCCCTAGAGGCGTCAGTTTCACGGTAAATTTCTGGTTCAAGAGGGGCATCCGAAGTTGCCTCCGGTGGTTGTTTGTGTTTGCTCAGCGGTTTTTGGATGCTCTCCAGACGATTTAATTTCTGATTGAGAGTCTGCTCTTCCTGCTCACTCAGGGTAACCCGCTTGAACTCTTTGGGAAATACGTAATGGGTCACTGCCCAGACCGCAACAGTTGTCGCGATGGTCGTGGCGACGACCAGGATGCCAAGAATCTTCAGCCAACCGATTGGTGCCTTTGGTGCCGACGGTTGTACTTTGGTTGTATTCTCTTCCAAAGCGTATTGACCTTTCAAAAAGGAAATCCCTATCGGAGCTTTAAGTATAGATGCTCATGAGAAACTTTCTCGCTACCGGATGCCATCGCTAAAAAAGCGAGGCCCGGAAGCGCATTTAGCCGCGGAACTCATCCCCATATAGCCATTGGTTCAGTCCCAACTTCAACCAGACATCCCCTGGTTTCAGGCTAGGAAGAGCCAAGGATTCTTATCTCGTAGAGGCTGGTCCAGTCGTTTACAGAGTTGCCCTGGCCAACAATCCGCACGTAGCGAGCCGCGACATTTGGAGAAACGCTGAAGGTTTGAAAAGCATCA
>CAMYNR010000009.1:0-26765 GCA_947259715.1 uncultured Desulfuromonadales bacterium | reverse complement strand
ATCGGTCCGGTTCATCGATACCTCAATATCGAAATTGTACACTCGGCCATTGCTTAAGTACCAGCCAATCTCCACCGCGGCGATGGTTCTGATCGAACCCAGGTCGTAGGCAATCCACTCCCCCTTGCCGAAAAAAGCCCAGCGAGTTGCGAAATCTTCGTCGATTGTTCGCTCCGGTTCGAAGGTTTCACCGCTAGGGTTTTGCGGCTGCTGACCGCTGGCCCAGACCTCTGTAACCCCGAGTAAGTTCGGCACGGCGCCGAGCTCATAGGCGCCAATATCGCAATGCGCCTGCCCATTAGCGTTGCCGTCTACCGGTCTTAAGTAGCCTCGTTGGTCTTTTTCTGGGCAATCAGACAACGGAGAACTTGTTACCCCAGTCCCATTATCGACGGCACTGCTGCTGGAGGGATTGTCAATTCCAAAAAACCTTAAGGCATGAGTCCGGGTGAGGCCGCCGTTGCTTGCCAACGAATTCAGTTCAGGGTCGAGAGGCTCTGATCCTGCTACGGCGTCGCTAAAGGCCCCAAACATGTCAAATCCGGGGGGAGCTCCAAAAATAGTGTCACGCATGTCGCAATTTTCGTTGAGAATACCCACGAGGTTGCCGCGAAATGAGGTGAATTTGAAGGGAACTATGCTGTAGCAATCTGGCGAGGCGAGGTCGTTTTCAGGGAAGACAGAGCCATCAATGGGTGAGACAAAAAGTCGATTGTCCGTATTCCCGGCAAGGATAGAGTTGGCAATATTGATGATTCCATCCCCTTGGTTTTGGATGCCACCGCCGGTGGCCATTTCATCATTGTCATTGTTATCGGTGTTGGCTTGATTTTCGGTGATGGTACTGAAACTGATGTTGACAATTCCACCGTCATTTAAAATGCCACCGCCGCTACGGTGGGCCTGGTTACCACTTATTGTGCTATTGGTAATATCTAAATCTCCGGAATTAGAAATACCTGCTCCCCAGGGCGCCTCATTATCTCTGAGCGTACTTCTGACAATATGTAGGTTACCGCTGGCAAAGTTAGTAATCCCGCCACCACCATTGGCGGCGAAGCCAGCGGCTAAGGCAATGTTATCCTGGATGGTAGAGTTGACTATCCATAGGGAGCCTGAGTTTGAAATCCCGCCCCCTGCGGTGCCTCCCGAGCTGTCCCTGATCACAGAATTCGAAATGGTAACGCTCGTGTGCTCTAATATCTGCATTGCACCGCCTGAGCCAAAAGGTAAGCCACCTCCCGAGGCTCCATTTCGCATTGTCAGGTCGCGAAACTTAACGGAAATGTCATTTTGCGCTGCGCTGGCGCCGGATTCCCCAACCTGAAATATTCCAGTGCTGCCATTACCGTCGATAGCGGTAACATCGTTTCCCGATCCTTGGATAGTCACATCTTCGGTGACCTCGAGTCGACCAGCAAAGTCGAGGGGATAGGTCCCTGGTGGCAATTCGATGGTATCTTCGAGAATTGCCCAGGCGTTCGCCTCCTCGACAGCCGCTCGTAAGGTGCAACGGCCGACATTGGGTTCTGCGATGACATCGGAACCACCCTCAACGGCGATCTCACAGCGAAAGTCTCCTGGGTTTGCATCCGGCCTGTCGGCCAAGTTGTTAACCCGGAAAGTGCAACCTCCCAACAAGGTTGCCCACAGAAGTGTGTTAATCACTAGGGGTACAATGGATTTTTTTTTGCGGATTAGGGAGTTCATAGCTGACCTCCTCGTAAATAGTTTGAGTGCATTTTCAGGATTCACCTGCAGCGTCTGTGACCACCCTTCCTTGCCGATCCTCCCTGAAAAATTTCCCTGACAATGCAGTTCACCTCCCTTAAACAATACCAAACCTGAGCTGTGCGTTAACTACGGAGGTCGTGGATCTTTTTATTTTTCCCGAAACTGCAAAGCGGCCAGAGGATCGGATCCTCTGGCCGCTTTGCAGTTTCGGGTTGCGTAAACTCTATCTTGAAGGCTCAAAGCCTTCAGGATTTTGCGACTGCCAGCGCCATGCATCAACGCACATCCGTTTCACATCATACTCTGCTTGCCAGCCGAGCAAACGATTTGCCAATGCAGGATCGGCATAGCATTCGGCTATATCGCCCGGGCGGCGCGGGGCGATATTTACCGGTACGGACCTGCCACTGGCCTGTTCGAAGGCTTGGACCAGTTCCAGCACACTGACCCCACAACCAGTACCGAGATTGACAGTGATGTTTTGCCCTTCGCGCAACAGGTAATCGAGCGCTGCCACGTGGGCGCGGGCCAGATCGACCACATGAATATAATCGCGCACGCCGGTGCCGTCGGGGGTCGGGTAATCGTTGCCGAAAACGTTTAATTGCGGCCGTGTGCCAACCGCGACCTGGCAGATAAACGGCATCAGGTTGTTAGGGATGCCACCCGGGTCTTCGCCGATCAGGCCGCTGACATGGGCGCCAACGGGATTGAAGTAACGAAGGATTGCGGCCTTGAATTGAGGGTGGGCAGTGCAGATATCGTTGATCAACTGCTCCATCACCAACTTGGTTCGCCCGTATGGATTGGTAATTCCCAGCGCCGCATCTTCGCGAATCGGACAGGATTCCGGCTGCCCATAAACGGTCGCGGAAGAGCTGAAGACCAAACCATTCACCCGCTGCTGCTGCATGACCTGAAGCAGGGTAATGGTGCCGGAGATGTTGTTTTCAAAATAGTTCAAGGGCTGTTCGCAGGATTCACCAACGGCCTTCAAGGCGGCAAAGTGGATAACAGCATCGACACGATGGCGCTGAAACACCTCTGTCAAAAAATCAGCATTCCGGATATCCCCGCGTTCACAGACAATCCCCGCACCCACGATCTGCTGCAAACGTTCCAGCACCACTGGTGAGCTATTGGAAAAGTTATCAACGATAACCACCTGATGACCACTCTCGATCAGCTCGACAGCGGTGTGCGAACCAATATAGCCGGCCCCGCCGGTCAACATAACTGACGCCATAATATCCTCGCGCTGTAGCCCAATCTGGAGGTTTAGAGTAATTTCCGGATGGGCGAAGTTAATGAACTCTTGAAATCCTCAGTTGCCGACTGTAATATCGCAAAGTTGTTGCAAATGATCAAGTTCTCAAGGGAGCCCTTAACATGCTGAAGCGCTTTTCAACCTTTGTTTTTATCTGTCTACTTGTGGCCGGCCCGAGCCTGGGCTTTGCCGACACCCGCTATGTTTCCGATGAGCTGGTTATCACCGTGCGTACCGGTCCCGGCAATCAGTATCAGATCCTCGAAACCCTGAAAACCGACTCACCCGTCGAAATCCTGGAAGAAACAGAAAACCACTTCAAGGCAAGAACAAGAAAAGGCACTGAAGGCTATGTGCTGAAACAATACATTACTAAAAACACCCCGAAAAAACTGCTCATCGCGCGGCTGGAAAAAGAAAAAGCGGCGCTGGAACGACGCCTGGAGCAGGCGAAGGAAGAACGCCAGCAACAAGTTCAGGTGGCCAGTTCTGAACAGGCCAAAGTCGCCGCCCTCACCTCAGATCTGAAAAACACCAGAGATGAATTGGCCCAGGTCAGCAGCGCTTTTGAAGAGCTCAAAGAGCGCTCCGAAGGAGTCCTTGAACTGACCGCCGAACGGGACCAGCTGCTCGAAGAGAATACCCGCATCAACAGCGAACTTGCGATCCTGCAGGAAGAAAACAAGGACTTTCATCGCTCCAACATGATTCAGTGGTTTTTAGCCGGCGGCGGGGTGTTTTTCTTCGGTTGGCTGATCGGCAAGATCTCGCGCAAGAAAAAACGCGGCTTCAGCCGCTTGTAAAAGCAAGATTCCTGTTGGGCGCCAAGAAACCAGAAAGAGCGAAAATCTATTTATCGCGGAGACGCTGAGGCCGCAGAGAAAACCAGAATATAGTTTGTCAGGGTTTTAAAACCCTATAGAATGGTTTTTTTCAAAGCCTTTCTCTGCGTCTCTCCGCCTCAGCGTCAAAGCCTTTGACTTTCTTGGTGACCTTGGTGACTTGGTGGCTAATCTGCCTTTATCTTACCCGATAAATCCCCTCACCTTTCCTTTTCCGGCAAGACCAACTGATCATAAGCGGTAAAGTAGTTTTTCACCCCCTGCTGCAGAATCAACAATGAGGTCACTGCAACGCTGCCGGTGATGACGCACATGATGGCGATCTGGTACTTCACGGCGATAATCGGTTCGGTCCCGGAGAGGATTTGCCCGGTCATCATGCCGGGCAGAAAAACAATCCCCATGGTCGCCATGGCATTAACCGAAGGGATCAGCGCTGCGCGAAAAGCATTGTTGACAGACTCTTGGCTGGCCTGCCGCGCCGAAGCGCCGAGACAGAGAGCGGTTTCGATCTGATCCTGCCGTGCCCGGATCTCCTCCCCGAGCCGTTCGGCAGCCAAGCTGGCGCCGGTCATTGAATTACCGATGATCATACCTGCCAGGGGGATCAGGTAGCGCGGCTCATACCAGGGATCGAGACCGATCACCAGCAGACAGAAGTAAAAGGTCCCGCCACCACAGCCGACCAGCATGGCGCTGCCGACCACGCGATAAAAATGCGGCATCTTTTCACGCACCCGGCCAGCGACGGTGTGCACCGCCATCCCCCCCATGACCAGCAGGATCAGCAGCACCAAAGCGGCGCTTTTTATCGCAAACACCAGATGCAGGACATAGCCGACAGCAAACAGCTGTACGCCCATCCGCGCCGCTGAAACCAGCAGGCTGCGGACCTCTCCGCCGCGTAGACGGATCAGCCCCGCGGCCAGCAAAATCAGGCCATAGACCAGGAACAGATCGAAATAGCTCAGGTCGATCATGCCGGCTCCTCTGTTTGCTCACGGATCAATTCCGGATCGTCCAGAAATTGCTGCAATTCAGCTGTCTGAGGAGCCTTCAGAATCTCGACCTTCCCCTGCTCAATCAATTCCCCACCCTGCAGAAAAACAACCCAATCGGCGATCCGCTCAGCCAGGCGCAGGTCATGGGTAATCATCAACACCGCAATTTGCCGTTGCCGACAGAGGCGATAGAGTAGTTCCCCAAGCCGATCGGCCGCGGGTCGATCAAGGGCGCTGGTCGGCTCATCGAGAAGTAACAGTTGCGGCTCGGTGAGCAGCGCCCGAGCCAGGCTGACGCGCTGCTGCTGGCCAATGGAAAGTTGCTCGGCAGGGCGACCGAGAAAATCCTGGTTCAGCCCACAAAGCTCGAGCACTTGATTGAGTTGCGGAGAATCGGCCACTGGCGGTGGCTCCCGCCGCAGGGCAAACGGGCTCTGAAGGTTCTGCAAGACGCTTCCGGCAAACATGACCGGCTTCTGCATAACCATAGCCACTTTGCGGCGCAGTTCAGTCACCGGCAGTTGGCGGATATCATCACCCCGTAAGAGAATCCTGCCAGCGGTCATCTCATCCAACCGATTCAAAAGCCGCAGGAGAGTACTTTTACCGCCGCCGGAGGGACCGATCAGCGCCAGCAGCTGGCCAGGGCAGAGGTCCAGACTGACCCCTTCAAGCAATTTGCGACCGTTTTTCCGCTGGGCAATTCCCTGCACCTCCATCAGTGGGCAACCTGTCTTCTGGGTCGAGAGAGTATCCATGTAAGATTGACCTTCTATAAAAGATATTGGAGTCAACAAGCAGGCAGGATAGCGTTTAACTTCTGAGATGACAACAGCGGGCAGAAAAGGTCGTTGGGAAAGACCAGGCAGGGCCAAGCAGCCTGACAGGCAAGAGCGATATTTGGTGGAGGCTCTATCCGCATCTGGAAATTCTTACCAAGAAATTTATCTTAATGAGATATCGGTAAAAAAAATACAAAATTTGGGTTGGATTCTGTAAAAAAAAAGGTAGAATTATAAACAATTCTTATTTTTTTGGATTTATTTGGATTTACACTTCGCTCAACCAATCGGCGAACCAGGCTCAGATTTCCCACCTCCAGGGCCAAGAACCCATCCCTGGGGCTCGACTGTCGCCCTCCAGGCGGCAGACATCCTTTCAAGGGGAAATCTGAGCCCGACCCTTGCCCAGTGGAGTGAAGTGCATATCCAGATTGGATGATTTAATCGCAATAAATTACGGGGGTGCCATGAGCGACAGCCTGCCAAGGGTTCTCTTCGTCGATGACGAGAGCAGTATCCTGGATGCGCTGCAGAGACTGGTCGAGCAAGAAGACTGGGACTGCTACTACGCCAAAAGCGCCGATGAGGCACTGGCGATGCTGGAGAAGCAACGTTTCGATCTGATTGTTTCCGATGTAATCATGCCAGAAAAGAACGGCTTTGCGCTCCTCAACGAGGTGCGCAAGCATTACCCCTGGACAGTGCGGATTTTTTTGACCGCCTTTGCTCGTCAGGAGACTGTAGTCCAGGCTCTCGCTGACGGCTGTGTTCAGCAGATCATAGGCAAACCCTGGAACGATCAGGAGCTGAAAGAGGTCATCCGCAGCGCCCTGCGACAGTACCAGCAACAAAAGAATCGGAGCATCGAGTTTCAGGCCGTGATCAACTCCATCCCGCTGCTGCCGGCGCTTCCCCAGAGCTATACGCAGGTGCGCAGCTGTATCTCTGCGGATGATGTCGATATCGACCGGATGGCTGAACTGATCAGCCAGGATGTGGGTCTGTCCTCTGCGCTGCTGCGCTGGGCCAATTCAGCGATTTTCGGTTTGCGATTTCAGGTTGAAACGGTCAAACGAGCGATTGTTGTTCTGGGCACCGATATCGTTGAAAGCCTGGTTCTCTCGGAAGCAATCAGCCAGGCGATCTCAGAGAATCTCCCCAATGTCAGCGGTTTTCCGCTAAACGATTTCCAACGTCATTCTTTCGCCACCGCTGCGATCAGCCGGCAACTGATAGGAAACCTCTTCAGCAGCGACAAAGAAAAGCAGGATCGTGCCTTTATTGCCGGGCTGCTGCACGATTTGGGCAAACTTGCCGCCGCCAGCTTTTTCAGTCAAAAATTCGCCAAAGCGATCTCGCTGGCGAAAAGTTCCGCTTGCTCCCTGAGTAAAGCCGAAAAAAAGATTCTTGGCGTCACCCACGCAGAGCTTGGCAGTTTCCTTGCCGAATGGTGGGCCCTACCGCCACTGATCGTCAACGCCATACACTGGCATCATGATCCGGCCGGCAGCCCCGTCGAGCGAGACCTTATGGATGCCGTCCATGTCGCCAATCTGCTCAGCCACCAATTCGGCTTCGGCTCCAATGGCGACACCAAGCCGGAAGAAGCGACCGAAGCATCCTGGGAGCGCTTCTTCCTGACTGAAGAGGGAATAGAAATTCTTAAGGCGAAAACCGAAGAACTGGTGCAGACCATGAGCAGCTAAGCAGATGCCTCGAGACGTCGGTCAACCTGCCCTTCCAGCCAACGAGAAGACTTCTGATGAAATGGTCTCCTAAAAGTAATAGCGCAGCAGAAAACCACCGCTTTCGCCGACAGCGCCGAATTCGCTGCGCACGACAGGAAAACCGAACACCGGGTCTCGGCGATTCTTTTTTCCCCGGGTGAATGTCCAGAACAGATCCAGCTGCAGATTATCGGATAATGAAACCGCCAGCTGCGGCCGCAGCAGGCTCGATCGATCTTGCAGATTATGGATGACCAGACCTTGAACGGTCAGCAGTGGATGGAGTTCATAAGAAGGGCCCAGCAGCAGATAGTGGCGGCCAAGGAGAAAGCTTAAGCCTTCCCTGAACGGCGCACTGTCGGCCACCAGCGGGTAACGTTCCGGATCCTTGCTGCCCGGGCCGTTGTAGAAATATTCCGCCAGCAGCACCAGCCCCATATCGAAGCGATACCAGGCCTCCAGAGCGGCGGTAAAAAACTGCTCATAGAGATCACCGCCAGGCAGGCCGACCTCCTTGCCACGGTAACCGACAACCTCCAGCTTCAGGCCCAGCTCACCGATTTCACCAGCGATTCCAGCGCCCAGCATGAGACGGTCACGCAGACTCCCGAGCAGGCCTAAGAGATCGACATTGGCGACATTTTCTCCCAAGGTCAAGAGATAGCTGTTCTGCTCCTTTTCCTCACCAAGAACGACGACCGCCCCGACCTGACCGGCCAGGCCGAAATAACGAACCAGTTTCAGCGCATCAACCCCGGGGCGCACATCGACATCGATAGCATCGGGGGGAAAGGGGGCAATAACATCCAGCGGCGAAAACAGGCTGATGCGGCCAAATCCGATCGCCTGACGGCCCAAGGTCCACTGCAGCTGTTTGAATTCACCCTGCAGGTTAAGTCGGTCGAGTTGCAGTTGCGATTCGAAGCGGCCGTTGCGGTTCCAGCTTTTCTCCAGATCGAAGCGCTGATTGACCAAACCGCCAGGCAGATTGATCAATTCTGGCGGATCGCTCCAAAGCAGCTGCTGCTCGGCGGCTATTTCAAAATCATACTCCCCGGCCAGCTGGCCGCTTAACTCCAGGCGCAAGCGCTGCGAAGAGATCAGCCCCTCGTCCGTCTGGTTGGGAATCTGGTCCAAATAAAAATTACTGGTTTTCAGGAACCCGCCGAAATCAATATCGGCAAACCACTCATCAGCTTCTCCGACGGCAGGAAAGAGAAGCGTCACAGAAAGGATTACAGCGGCAAGGCGAGAGATCATCGGTCCGACTCCAGACGACCATCTCTAAGGGTCACCACCCGCTGCGCCCGGGAAATCACCAGCGGATCGTGGGAGCTGAAAACAAAGGTCGCGCCCTGCTCCCGGTTCAGTCGCCGCATCAGCGCCAGCAGCTCTTCGCTGGCCTGCGAATCCAGGCTGGCGGTCGGCTCATCGGCCAGCACCACCGCCGGTTGGGAAGCCATCGCCCGGGCAATGGCGACGCGCTGCTGCTGACCGCCGGAGAGGTCGGAGGGCTTTCGCTCCTCCAGACCGGCCAGGCCCAGTTCAGCAAACAGCTCGACGACCCGCTGGCGACGTCTGCTTTTGGGCACGCCCATCAGCATCAAGGTAAATTCAGCATTTTCAGCTGCCGTGAGCACTGGAATCAGGTTGTAAGATTGAAAAATAAAACCGATCTTGCGCAGCCGCAGCTTTGCCAGCTGTGGCTGGGGCGCGCCACCGACCTCCTGACCATCGAGCCAGACCTCCCCCCTGCTTGGTTCATCAAGACAGCCGATCAGGTTGAGCAGGGTTGTTTTGCCGCTGCCGGACGGGCCAGCCAGCACAGTGAATTCACCCGCTTCGATCGATAAGGACAGATCATCCACAGCGATCACCTGCTGGCTGCCAAGGGGATAGATTTTACTGACGGATTTCAGTTCGATCAGGGGCATCCAAGCATTCTCCCGTAGGGGCAGACCCGCGTGTCTGCCCTTTGCCAATTTACCTGCAAGACAGGGCGAACACATAGGTTCGCCCCTACAGTCTCAATTCAATGATGCCGCATCGCTTCCGCCGGCTTGATTCTGCCGGCTTTAATGGCCGGATAGACTGCCGCAGCCAGAGACAACAGCAGCATAAATCCTGCGATCTGCAGCATATAAGGCCGATCCCAGGCCGCGCGCAGCACCGGATCGAAAACCACCCCACCAAATTCCAGAGTCTCATCGATAAAATAACGCAGATTGATCCCCACCTCCTGCAGATACCAGGTGGCCAGGGAGCCCAGCGCACTACCCAGCAGCATTGACACCAGCCCCAACAGCAGGGCTTCGCTGAAAACCAGCAGCCGCAGGCGCATGGCGCTCGCCCCGACCGCGAGGATGACGCCGAATTCGCGAAAACGCTCCATCACCGACATCAGCAGCGTATTGACAACCCCGATGGTGACGATCAGTAATAAAATGATGAAGATGAATTTCTGGCTGGCGTAATCGAGGCGGATCGCGTTGGCCAGATTCGGCATCGCCTCCTCCCAAGAAAGCCCCACCTGTTGCGGATGATTTTTCAGCAGCTGCTGCAGGGCCGGAAAGACCAGCCGCTCAAACTTCTGGCTTTGCAGCACAATCGCCAACTCGTGGATTTCCCCCGGCAGGCCGGCCAGGGCAGCCGCCCGCTGGTGGCCAACCATCAGCAAGCTGCTGTCGATCGTCTTGATACCGGTCTGCACCGCCCCCCGGACGCGAAACATCTCACTGACCAGGTCGCCAGAGGCGTTTTGCAAAGTGACGACGAATTTGTTGCCAATTTTCAGTTGCAGTTCCTTCAGCAAACGGCTGCCGAGAATCGCCTGGCGGCCGCTGAGCGACTCAAGCTGCTGGTCAGTCGGCAGGTCACGCAGAAAAGGATTGACGCGCTGCTCGGCCTGGGGGATCACCCCGGTAAGCAGAATTCCCCGGCTTTCGCGGCTCGACTGGGCCAAACCCGGCAGATACAGCCGCGGCAGAACCTCGGCCACGCCAGCAAGGGCGCTGAGCTGCTCCCTCAGCTGGCCGGGCGCAAAAGAAAACTGTTCATCGCGGCTGGCGACGTAGTCCTGATGATAAACCACCAGGTGACCGCTGCCGGCCCGCACACCACTATCGATCATCGCCGAGTAAACGCCATAAGACAGGTTGTGAAAGGCCTGTACCAGCATCAGGCTGAAGCTGAGGGCAATCAGGGTGATCAGGGTCCGCCGGCGACTGCGCCAGAGATTTTTCCAGGCCAGCAGCACCAGGTCCATACCGCTACTCCTCACGAATCGCCACAACCGGCTGCATGCGCGCGGCACGATTTGCCGGCAGAAAGCCGGCCAGCAGGCAGACCAGCAGCAGGCTGAGGGCGGGATAAAGGATATTGGCAGGTTCCAGCACAGCATGCAGCCGCGGCAGAATGGTGCCCCCGGCATAGGTGATCGGGCTGAGGGTGCCGGATAGATCGATGCCGACATAGGCCATATAGAGGCTCAGCAAAACCCCGAGGATGACTCCGGCGAATAAAGAGATCGCGCCCATGGATAAGGTCTCCAGCAGAACCATCCGCCGGACCTGGCCGGGCCGCATGCCGATGGCCATCAAAACCCCGAACTCCCGGGTGCGTTCCATAACCGACATAAAAAAAGTGTTGAGGATGCCCAGCCCGGTCGCGATATAGAGAATGGTCACAATAATCATCCGCGACACATCATAGCTGGCGACCACCTCGCGCATCTCAGGCAGCATCTGCCCCCAGTCAAGAGCCTGCAACTGTCCTTCCAGTTGCGGCTGCAAGCGGGCAGCAAAAGATGCGGCCCGCAGTGGATCCTCAATCTTGACGGCAATTTCGTGCAACCGCTCGGGCAGCACCAGCAGTTGCTGCAGCCAGCCAAGGGGAACCAGAACCAGGCTGTTGTCGTGACGATGCACGCCGGTTGAAAAGATCCCCCGCACAGCAAGCAGATCATTACCGATCGATCCATCGGCAGCCTGGGTGACAAACACCAGACTATCGCCAACTTCTGCGCCCAGGCGGCGCGCCAGCCCGCTGCCGATCACCGCGCCCGCTGAATCACCGGGCTGCAGATAGCTGCCGGCCACCAGGTGCTGATGAAGATTGGTGACCTGGCGTTCCTGATCGGGCAGAACCCCCAACAGCTCCGCAGGGCCACTGTTGCGCTGCTGTGAAAGCAGACCGAAGCTGCGCAGCCTTTTGCTGTAACCACGAATCTGCGGCTCCCTTTGCAGCTGCTCCTCCAGCGCCTGTGAGCTGCTGAAATTGGCAAACATATCCCGATCATCCTGATAGTCACCGGCGCTGATCACCAGATGACCGAAATACTGTTCCGTCGCGGAAGCGAGCATATCTTTGAGCATGCCGGAAAAAATTCCCAGGGCGAGAATCAACAACGCCGAGGAGATCACCATGGCTGAAAGGGTCAGCAGGGTCCGGCGGCGGTTGCGCCAGATATTGCGCAGGGCAAGCTGCCAGAGCATCAACGTCGCCCTTTAAGTTGCCTGAGGGAGAAAAACTCCTTCTGCAGATCGACATCAAAATCGAGCTGACGATAATGCATCACTGTCTTTTCTTCAGGCTTTTCGACCGGCAAGACGGTCATCTGTAAGGGGATGGTGCGGCCGTCGACGGTCTGTACGTCAGTAAAGCGAATTTGCCGTACCAGGATCATCTCTTCGTCAAAATACTCGACCAGCTGCGGCACCAGCGGCTGCTTTTGCAGTTGATAGACGATTTTTCCCCAGATCACCGGCGCATTCGGCTTGGGCAGGCCCTCAATGGTCCAGCTCTGCTGATCCTCACTCAGCAGGCGAAAATCATAATCCTGGTCGATATGGTTCGCCTTGACCAGGTCGTCATTGGTGATATGACTGCCCATCCAGGCGCCACCCATCATCGAAGGTGGAATGCGGATCACCCGATCGACTTTGGGTAGATAATTCCAGACCTCTTTTTCCACTTTAAGGGTCGCGACCCCTTTTTCTTTTTTGGGGGCCAGAATCCGCACCAGGAACCGCTCGCGCCCAAGCGACCAGGATTCCATTTCCAGGTGTCGCTCCCAATGGCCGGTTTTCACCGTCATTTCGATGCGGGTCTGTGAAGAATCACCAGAATACTGCTGCTCAACGGTACGGATCAGCTCGCGTAAATTCAGCTCGGCAAGCACTTGAGTCGCCAGCAGTGGGAGGCTGAAGCAGCAGAAAAGAAAAATTTTCATATTGAGATCCGCTACTTAAAAGGAACGGGTGAGAGGATCGAACATCAAGTTTAGCGCGAATCGACAAATTGGTAGCGATTTTTTCCCGCCCGCTTGGCGACGTACATGGCCATATCGGCGTCACGCAGCAGATTGCTGGGGGTCAGTTCCTGCCCGGAATAGACCACCACGCCGATGCTGCAGCTGATTTTGGCGGGTACGCCAGCGGCAACAAATTCGCGGCTTAAGGCACTGAGAATATTTTCACAGGCACTCTCGACGGCCCGCTCATTTTCGATATTATTCAGCAGCACAGCAAATTCGTCTCCACCGACCCGGGCGACGGTATCCGACTCACGAACACTGGTCAACAAGCGCCCAGCGACCTGCTGCAGCAGTTGATCACCGACTTCATGTCCGTAGTTATCATTGACCGGCTTGAATTCATCCAGATCAAGAAACAACAAGGCGAAGCGCCCCCCTTTGCGCCTGACCTGGGCCATCGCCACCTGCAGCCGATCAATCAGCAAGCCCCGATTCGGCAGCCGGGTCAGATTGTCGTGACTGGCCATGCGCCGGATCCGCTCTTCCATCAGCTTGCGTTCGGTGACATCGCGGACGATCAGGGTATAGAAGGGTTTCCCCTTGGCGGTCCCGGCGGAAACCGATAACTCGGTGGGGAACTGCCAACCGTCTTTGCGTTCTCCCTGGATTTCAAAGGTCGGGCCAGGTCCGCAGGCCGCCCGGCCATGCAGAAGGTCGGCCAGCGAGAAGCGGCCGCCATCCTCGTTCTCAAAAAGAAAAAAATTGGCCAGCGGCCGGCCTTTGACCTCCTCCTCACTGAAACTGAAGATTCCTTCGGCCCCACGGCTCCAGAACTGCACCTGCTCTTCAGCATCCACGGTAATGACCGCATCGACGGCGGAATTAGCGACACAGCGGAAATGCTCCTCCCGCTCGCGTAATTTAAGTTCCGATTGCTCGATGCTGGTCAGATTGCGCACCACCAGCAAGGTCGACAGCAACACCGCCAGGCTGATCACGACCTGTATCAACAAAAAATCGACCAGCCGATTTTGCCAATCGATCAACGCGGCCTGCCCGGAGGTGCCGACGGCTATAGTCAAAGGCAAATCGCCCAAACGACGATAGGCGATAAATCGGGGAATCTCAGGTTCCCTGTCGGCGAACCGATAGCTGCCGACGGCCTGGGCTTTGAGCTGGTTTTGGAAGTCTGCGTCACTGGCCAGGGTCTGACCTATCTCCCTGGCGGTTTTCGGCGCCTGAGCCAATAAGCTGCCGTTGGCGTGCAGAATGGCAACGATGCCCTGCTTACCTAACTCAATCGCCTGAAAAAAGTCGAACAGGCAGGAGACCTGGAGCAAGCCAAAGACCAGAAAATGCCTTTCATCGGCCTCGACCTGACGAAAAAAGCTGACCATTTCGCGGCCGCGTTCATCGCGGTAAATATCATCGGCGATCTGCAGCGAAGAAATTTCCCCAGCAGCGGGAGTGACATCCGGCAGGGCAAGCTTGGCCTCGGGCAGATCCCGATAAGCCTCAGCGAGGGTCTTTGCCTGATCAAGATCAAAAACCACCAGCGCCGCGAGCTGATCGGCGTGCTTCATCCAGATATTCAGTGAACTCTGCAAGCGCACCTGGTGTTCGCCTCGCGCCAGGTGTTCGGCCAGGTCGAGGAGCATCAGATCGTGGCCGAGAATCATCCGCCGGATGTGCTCCTCCAGCCCCAGGGCAGCGGTCTGCGCATATTCCTGCGTCTGCCCTTCAAGGGCGCGGTAATCACGCCCGAAGGAAATCGCAAAGTAGCCCCAGCCAACCGCCAGCAGCAGCAAGGCCAACGCACAGATTGCACATCGAAGCCGAACAAATGGCCGTTTTGACATTGATCTCCCCGGAGACTTGAAGCTTAACAAGAACACTTTACAGCTTAGCACAGTTTATGTAGACATTCTCATTTAACAGGTGTTTTCCCAGCCCTGGCATGACTTGCGTCGCTGTGGGCCATGTGCTATCAATAGCTGACAATTTGGGTCACATTCCCCAGGGGGCAGCAAGATGAATATCGCTCAATTGAAAACCGTCCTTAAAGAGATCCTCCTCAAGACCGACCTGACTCCCTGTGTGGTAGGTCATCGTGGGGTTGGCAAAACTGCCGCGATCATACAATCCTGTCGCGAAATCGACCGAGACTACATCCCGCTGCGGTTGGGGCAGATGGAGGTCGGCGACTTGGTCGGGATCCCTTATCGCCAGGGTGAGGAAATGCACTGGTCACGACCGAGCTGGTGGCCGGCGGAATCTGCCCCCGCAGCGGTGGTGCATTGCGATGAGCTGAACCGGGCCCAGCAGGAGGACACCCTGCAGGCGATCTTTCAGTTCGTCGAACCGCCGGCGCAAGGACAACGCCGGGCTCTGCACACCCACCAACTGGCCGCCCACCACCGGGTCGTGGTGGCGATCAATCCTCCCGATGGCAGCTATCAGGTCGCTCCTCTCGATCGGGCCTTACTTGACCGGATGGTGGTCCTGCAGGTTGAGACTGATGCCGAGTGCTGGGGAAAGTTTGCCCGCCAGGAGAATTACGATGAACGGGTGCGCCAGTTTATTGCCGGCAACCCGCAGCTGCTGGCGACCAATAACCGCAGCATCGAGATGCAGGTCGAACCGACGGAACGTGCCTGGGAGATGGTCAGCATCCTGCGCCGCCACTGCCGCTTTCCCAAGGAACTGGAGATGGAAGTCTACAGCGGCGTCATCGGCCAGGAGGCAGCGGTCAGCTTCCTGCAATGGTGTACCGATCAACGAGTCCGTGCCCTCTCGGCGGCAGATATCCTCGATCGCTGGCCGGAGGTCGCCGAGCAGGCGGCCAAGCAACGCGATGATGTTCAGGCAGCGACCATGACCGAGCTGATCGCCCGCCTGGAAGCGGACGCCGAGATAAACCAGAGCCAGCAGGATCATCTGATTGCCTATATCGATGCCCTGCCCCGGGATATGCGTTTCGGTCTGGTTAAAGCCCTGCTGCGCACCCCGGAGATCGCCGAAATCCTCTGTCAGGATAAATACGATGCCAGCATTCTCGAGACGATCCAGAAGATCAGCCAGGACGTTGCATAACGAGGAGACTGTCGGACTTATCATGAATCGACTGCAAAATTGCCTGATCGGCCCATATATTCGACAATTTTTGATAAATAGCCCCTGCTATTCACTCTCAAATTCTCAAAAATCTGGTCTCGAACATCCAATTTTTCGTTTCGATCCAGAAAGTCCGACAGTCTCCTAGTATGCAAGCGCTTCAGGATGCCATTATCAGGCTGCTTAAAGAGCGTCCTTTCTACGGCCAGTTTCTTCTGCAATTCCGGCGTCGGGAGCAGCCCGGCGTTAAGGCCGCGGGCGTCACCATTGCTGATGGAATCCCGACCCTGATCGTCGATCCCGCCCGCTTTGCCTGTTTTTCAAACCCTGAGCAGCTGGCTTTGTTGGAGCATTTAATCAAACATATCCTCCACCTGCATCCCTGTCGGCGGCGTGAACGCAATCCACGCTATTGGGACTTAGCCTGCGATCTGGCGATCAATCCCGGTATCGATCAATTGCCGCCCGAAGCTGTCCGCCCCGAGCGTTTTCACCTGCCGCAGCAGCTTTCCGCCGAGGAGTACTACGCCCAGCTGCTGCAGCTGCCGCTGCTGGGCATGCAACCGGCCCAAGGCGACGGTGGCAACCAGCCCGATGCGGGGGAGCAGGACAAGGCCAGCAGAAGCAAACAGCTGCAACAGGGCTTCTCTGCCGAGCCGCTGGATGATCATCAGCACTGGCAGCAGGCCGACCGAACCCCGGTGGCCCTGTCCGAACAGGTGGTGCGGCAGATGGTGCAGACCGCCTGGAAGAAAAGTCATGGCGAAGTTCCCGGCGAGCTGCAGCTGCTGCTGGCCGGCTTTCTCGCGCCGCCGAAGATCCCCTGGCAGCAGATTCTGCGCCAGTTCATCGGCAACGCTGGACGGGTCGGCCGAACGTCCACCTGGAAGCGCAGCCATCGCCGCTTCGGCCAGAACCATCCTGGCCAGCGCAAGAAACAGCTGCTGAACCTGGTGGTCGGGGTCGATGTCAGCGATTCGACCGACAGTCAGGTCCTGCGGGAACGTTTTGCTCAGGAACTGCTGCAGATTGCCCGCGGCCGGCAAAGTCGCATCACTCTGCTCTATTCTGGCAGCCGGATTCAGAAAATTGTAGAATTCAGCGGGGTGCCGCAAGTAAGTGAAGTCTACCGCGGTGGCGGTTTTACCGACTTGAGGCCGGTTTTTTCCTATGCCGCTCAGTTGCAACCGCGCCCGGCGGCGATCATCTACCTGACCGACGGCTACGGCCCGGCACCCGACCACACCGACATCCCCACCCTCTGGGTGCTTTCCCCCGAGGGGCGCAAACCGACAGACTGGGGGTTGGAACTTCGCCTTGACGACCTTAAGGGAGCATAAAATGAGCGCAGAACAACAGCCAATGACCGAAACAAGTCTGAAAGAACTGCTCGAAGCCGCCGGTGCCAGAGTCATGAGCCGCTCCGGGCGCAATGAACACTATGGCTCGCCACGGGAGTTCTCTTTTGAAGTCAAGGCACTCTTTGCCAACGGGCTCGGCCTGCACCTGTTGGCGCGTCAGTACAATTATCGCGATCCCTGGGAAGCCAGCGGCCGGGTCAATGACCAGGTCGATGCGCTGCTGATGCACAAAGGGCAGTATCGCGAAATGCCAAAAGGCTACCCATTTTTTCAGGGCACAGACACCGAAGAAGAGGTCGATATTGAGCGCTTGCTCGAGATTGTTGCAACAGTCAAAAAGATCAATCCCAAATTGTTCACCTTACAGGAGTTGACGGGTGACCTTTGACGCGTCTCTGGTTTATCTGCGCACCAGAGACCCTGCGATTCTATTTTCTAAGGTTTCTGCCTACGGCATACCTCAGCTGAGCGCCGAGAAACCATCGAGAAAATAATAATTAAGTTTGACCAACCTCGCCTTTACGGGCATAATTCCCTATTCGGTCTCGATACGCAAGTATCTCCAGACCCGATATTTTGGAGGGTTTTATGCTAGACTTTGCCTGATCCTTCCTGATTTTTCGGATAACACACTATTGCGGCCCAGCTGTTTTTTAACAGCTGCTGAAAGTTGATCTCACCCCGACAGGACCCATAGATGGAGCATCGGCAGAACCCCGTCATCCTGACCATTGACGATGAAGAAAACATCCGTGACAGCTTTCGGCTGTTTCTGGAAGATTTTGATTATCGGGTCGTAGAAGCGCGCAACGGGCGTGAAGGACTGCAGCTTTTTGAGCGGGAGCAGCCCGACCTGGTTCTCTGCGACCTGCGCATGCCGGAAGTCGACGGCCTGGAAGTTCTGGCAACCCTGAAAGAACAGGCGCCGGAAACTCCGATCATCGTTGTCTCCGGTACCGGGGTCATCGGCGATGCCGTTGAAGCGATCCGACTGGGCGCCTGGAATTACCTGTTAAAGCCGATCCAGGATATGTCTGTATTGATCCATGCCATCAACCAAGCGATGGAACGGGCCAGGCTGATCAAGGAGAATCGCGCCTATCAGGAACATCTGGAAGCTGAAGTCGCCAGGCGCACCGAAGCCCTGCAAAAAGTGGTCGGCGAGCTGAACAGCTCTCACCGGCAGCTGCAGGAAAAAGAAGAGAAGTACCGCTCCATCTTCGAGAACCTGCAGGATGTTTACTTTGAAATGCAGGAGGATGGGCTGGTGACCGAGGTCAGTCCATCGGTCTCCCACTTCTCCTGCTACCGTCGTGAAGATGTCCTCCGCAGAGATATTTCCCAGCTCTTTCCGCGGCAGAAGAATCGCGAAGATCTATTGACCCGCCTGAAAAACAGCGGCAGCGTCACCGACTATGAAATCTATCTGCAGGACAAAGATGGCACCATGGTCCCCTGCTCGCTGAACGCCCGCTATCAGGGCAACAGTGGCACAGCCAAAATCTGCGGCACTCTGCGCGACATCAGCGAGCGCAAGCAAGCAGAAGCGCGCATTGAACATCTGGCCTATTTCGATGCCCTGACTGAGCTACCCAATCGTCGCCTGCTCCTCGATCGGCTGGAGCAGAACCTTTCCCGAGCGCACCGCTACGGCCATTATGGCGCCATGCTGTTTCTTGATCTTGACCGCTTTAAAAATATCAATGACTCCCTCGGCCATCCGGTCGGCGATGCTTTGCTGAAAGAAGTCTCCAAACGGATGACCCAGGACATGCGGGCCGAAGATACCGTTTCTCGGCTGGGCGGCGATGAATTTGTCCTGTTGCTCTCAGAATTGGGCGATGACCCGGGCAATGCCGCGGTTCAGGCCCAGCATAAAGCGGAACAGCTGCAGGTCCGTCTGGCGGAGAAGTACCACATCATGGGGCATGAGCTGCATGTCACGCCAAGCATCGGGGTGGCCATGTTCCCTTCGGCAGAGGGCGCCAAAGAGAGCGGGAACGATATCCTCCGGCACGCCGATACCGCCATGTACCGAGCCAAGGAGGAGGGGCGTGATACCATCCGCTTCTTTTTACCGAGCATGCAATCGGCGGCGGACGATCGCCTGGCGATTGAAAAAGAACTGCGCTATGCCCTGGAAAGAAATCAGCTCTCCCTCTACTTTCAACCCCAGGTCAATGCCGATGGCGTGATCCTCGGTGCGGAAACCCTGGCGCGCTGGCAGCATCCCGAAAAAGGCTTTATCTCGCCCGCTACGTTTATCCCTGTCGCTGAAGCGACCGGCCTGATATTGCCGATCGGCGAATGGATTTTGCGCCTCGCCTGCCGCTGCTTGAAGAGCTGGGCCGACCAGGGCACACCGGTCCCCCACCTGGCGGTCAATGTCAGTCCACGGCAGTTTCGCCAGCCCGATTTCATTCAGCAGATCTGCTCCATTCTGGATGAAACCGGTGCCGAGCCGAGTCAATTGGGCCTGGAATTGACCGAGGGGATGGTAATCGACAATATTGCCGAAACCATTGAGAAGATGCAGGGGCTGAAGCAGCTGGGTATCGAGCTGTCGATCGATGATTTCGGCACCGGCTATTCATCCCTGGCCTATCTCAAACGGATGCCCCTCGATGTTCTGAAAATTGATCAGTCCTTCGTGCGGGACATCGAGAGCGATCCCAACGACGCGGCGATCGTCGAAACGATCATTGCCATGGCCAACCACCTTGATCTGAAGGTTATCGCCGAAGGGGTGGAAACCGAATTTGAGCTCGACTTTCTTAAGACCAAAGGCTGTAAATCCTACCAGGGATACCTGTTCAGCAGGCCCCTGCCGAAAACCGAGTTCGACACCCTGCTGAAAGCCGGTACGGTAAAGCGCAAGGACTAAAGCCCACAGCAGTAAGTGCTTGACCGAGCTGGCCTTTAGGACAATTGATGCTATTCTCATCTTCACTTCAGGAGTTACCTGCGCCAGAGCGCCGCCGGCGAAAGCGCCTGGCAAGTTCTGGCCTGAGCCTGCTGGGATGTCTTCTGCTCCCCTCGTTGGCCGCAGCCCAGGCTGACACACCAGCTGCTTCCTCTTTTAATTGGCTGTTGCTGGTTTTGCTCCTGGCCGGGGCGTTTTTATGCTGGCGCGAGCGGCAGCGGCGCTTCGACCTGGAAGACCAGCTCAGCTCTTGCCAGGCCGACCAGCGGACCCTGCAGGACCAGCGCCAGCTGGAGACCGAAAAGCTGGCCTGCCTGCTCGAAGCCCTGCCGAATCCGGTCTACAGCAAAGACCCCGCAGGGAATTATCTCAGTTGCAATCAAGCCTTCTGCGACTATCTGCAACATCCGAAAGAGAATATCATCGGCCGCAATTGTTTTGACCTGCTGCCGAGAGAGTTGGCAGAAGTGCACAGCCAGGCCGATCATCAACTCGCTGCCGGGGCGCCTCAAATCTGCTACCAGGGATGGCTACCGCACGGAACCAAAAAGCGGGAAATCCTCTTCAACAAGGCGGCCAGCTTCGATGCGGAAAACAACCTGGAAGAGATCTGGGGAATGATGACCGACATCACCGACCTGATCAGCAGCCAGCTGTTTCTCAGTAATATTCTCAATGCTATTTCCTACCCGGTTTTTGTCAAGGATGATCAGTCGCGCTATTGCCTGGTCAACCAGGCTCTGAATGCCTTTGTTGGATACAGCGAAACTGAGATGCTCGGCAAGACCGATTCTGCCCTCTACCGAAAACGAGAAGCGGAGCGTTTTCAAACCACCGACCTGCTGGCACTGCAGGAAACCTCATCGATTTCCTACGAATCGACCATCACCAGCAAGCAGGGCAAATCGTCTCGCATCGATGTGCGCAAAAAGGCCTTCCAGGACAGGGTCGGCAACTCCTACCTGGTGGGGGTTTATCACGATGTCACCGAGCTCTATCGGGTGCAGGAAAAAAACGCCAGCCTGCAGAGTCTGCTCTACAACATCATCGACTCCATGCCGTCTTTGATTATCGCCATCGATATGCTCGAGCAGGTCACCCAGTGGAATCATCGCGCCGCCGATTTCAGCGGTGTCGCCAAAGAGGATGCCATCGGCCGGCAGCTGGCGGAGGTGTTTCCCCATCATGCCGACCTGGAGCCGCTGATCAGCCGCGCGCTGGAAACTGCGCAGGATCAGTTGCAGCACAAGATCTGCTGGCAGATTGGTGATCGGCGCCACTATCTCGATGTCATTGTCTACCCCCTCTCCGGTGGTGGTCTGGATGGCCTGGTGATCCGCGCCGACAATATCGACGAGCGGGTACGGATGGAGGAGATGATGATTTTTACCGAAAAGATGGTCTCCATCGGCAGCCTGGCCGCCGGCATGGCCCATGAGATCAATAATCCGCTGGCGATCATCATTCAAAACGCGCAAGTTCTGCGCAACCGCCTGCAGGAAAAGCTGCCGAAGAACGAACAGGTCGCCAACGCTTGCGGAATTCAGTTTGAACGCCTTCAGGACTACCTGGCACAGCGCAATATTGCCGACACCCTGGAAACCATTCTTCAGTCCGGTGCGCGGGCAACGCGGATCGTTGAGGACATGGTTAATTTTTCTCAGCGCCGCGTCTCCTGCTTCTCCCCCTGCCAGATCGGTTCCCTGATTGAGCAGACCCTGGAGCTGGCACGCAGCGATTACGATTTGAAAAAAAAGTACGCGTTTCGCGAAATCGAAGTGGAACGCGACATTCCGCAGGAACTTCCAACCATCCATTGTGAAACAGATCAGATCCAGCAGGTTTTGCTTAATCTGTTGCGCAACGGCGCGCAATCGATGGCAGAACATCCTCAGCCGCAAAGAACGCCAAAATTCACCATTCGGGTCAGGGCCGAGCAGGTGCTGCGGATCGAGGTGATCGATAATGGCCCGGGGATTGAAGAAAAACTGCAAAAACAGATTTTCGATCCCTTCTTCAGCACCCGCCCGGTCGGCACCGGAACCGGCCTTGGCCTGGCGGCGGCCTACTTTATTATGACCGAGAAGCATGGCGGCAATATATGGGTTGAATCGAAGCCAGGCCAGGGTTGCCGGTTTGTCCTCGAGCTCCCCATCTCAGGATTGCAGCATGACTCCTGATTCAGTAAATAAAAAAAATCGCCTGCTCGAAGCCACGTTCGCCAAGCAGCCCAGCTCAGGAAATTTTTGCTGCTGATGGACTCCCTGCAGGGGCGCAGGGTCCCACAGCGACGGGACATGGTGAAGGCCGCTGGGAAGCGCGCGACAGGCGGTTTCACGAGAAATTGCTCAACAAATAACCAGTCTGCTGATATAATATCTTCTAATGCTTCATTGGAGATCAGATTATCATATGCATCCGCTTAAGCTCATTGTCTACCTGTGCTGCCTGCTGTTGTTCAGTTGCAGTGATCCGGAGCCGATAAAAATCGGCTTTATCGGTGGCTTATCCGGGCGGGTTGCCGACCTCGGTCTGGCGGGTCGCAACGGCGCGACCCTGGCGGTCGAGGAAATCAATCAGGCTGGCGGCATCAACGGTCGAAAGGTTGAGCTGCTGTTGGCAGATGACCAACAGAATGAGGCCATTGCCCGACAAAATATCAGCCAACTGATCGAACAGGGTGCTGTTGCGCTCATCGGACCAATGACCAGCGCCATGGCCACCGCAGTGCTGCCTCTGGTCAATGAGCATAAAATGACCATGCTCAGTCCAACCGTCACGACGGAAAGCCTGACCGGAAAGGATGATTTTTTTCTGCGGATCTGTTCGGACACCTCAACATATTCTGCTCGCATGGCCCGCTACCTTGGACAACAGCGGGGGATTAACAAAGTGGCTGTGATTTATGATCTGGCCAACAAAACCTATACCGAAGACTGGTTTCGGGGCTTCAAGCAGGAGTTCGAAGCCCTCGGTGGGGAGATTGTTTTCCAAAAGGCCTACCATTCCGGACCAGATGTCCGTTTTTCAGAATTCGCCCAAGCCATTCTCACGCATTCTGTCGATGCTGTGCTGTCGATATCAGCGGCTATGGATACCGCGATGCTGAGTCAACAGTTACGCAAACGGGATTTCACCAAAACAATTGCCGCTCCCGCCTGGTCCGCGACCGAGAAATTGATCGAAATGGGCGGTAAAGCGGTCGAGGGGCTGATCGTTTCGCAGTTCTTTGATCGCCAAAGTCAAGCTCCCGCTTACCTGCAATTTCGACAAAAATACCAGCAGCGGTTTATCGAAGAACCTGGCTTTGTCTCTGTGGCAGCCTATGATGCCACAGGGGTTATTTTAACAGCTTTGCTTAAAGAGCCCGAGCAAGCGATAAAAGAGACGATTATTGAGATCGGGCAATTCCACGGGATTCAACAAACCTTTCATATCGATCGGTATGGAGATGCAATCAGGCCGACTTTCATCACTCAGGTTCGAGACGGCCAATTCATGGCGCTGGAATAACCATGCGACAGCCGCCCAGTCTGTATAAGTCTCTGAGCCGGACCCTTGTTCTCATTGCGGTCCTGCCGCTTTTTTTTCTCGGGCTGGTCATTCTTTATCATCTGATCATTTCCTCGACGGAGCAGATCAAAGAAAAAAACCAGATGCTGGCCAGAGCAATCAGCGGCCAGGTCGAAGCGCTCCTCAAGTCTCCCCTGACAACCTTGAATAATTTACGTTTCCAGCTGGAAGAAAAGGCCGGAGACCAAGCTGAACGCAGCTTGGTCCATGCCCTCAACCAACATGTTGAATACGAACAATTTTTTAATTCGATCTACCTTCTCTCAAGAGAGGGGCTGATCAGCCTGGTCGGCCTGAGTCAACAGCGAAACAGCCTACGCGAAGAATTCCGCCAGCTGAATTTAAGCCATCTCAATTTTTATCAACATGCCCTGCACACGCAAACGGTCACCTGGTCCGACACTTTTCACTCCCTCATCTCCGGGAATACCTCCGTTGCCATCTGCGTGCCCCTGCGAGACGGAAGATCGCTGATCGGCAATATCAATATCGATTTTTTGCAGACCATGCTTGACCGCATCAGCCTCGCTGAGAGCGTTGAGACCACCATACTGGATCGCCGCGGCGAAGTGATTGCGGCATCAAATCCACAACAGACCGATTTGGCCACCAACCTGTTGCACCTGCAGCTGGTTCGCCAGGGCTTGCGAGGGGAGGAAAATAACAGACTTTATCTGGATAATGGCACGTCCAGGCTCGGCTCAGTTGCACTGATCAGCGGGACAGGCTGGCTGACGCTCATTTCCCAACCGACCAGCCTGGCCTATCGACCACTTACCCATGCCGGAATTCTGCTTGGGGTTGGCATTGTTACAGTCCTGATCGTCTCGATATTTTTTGCTATCCGCAAGGCCCGGCGGGTCGCCAGACCTTTTTTGGAGCTCTCCCAACATGCCGACGCCGTCGCCGCCGGCAATTATGCCTTGCCGCCCCTCGATCCGGCGTTCCAGGAGGTCGCCGCCCTCGATGCGAATTTTCGCCAGATGGCCGGCGCGATCCAGCAACGGGAAATGGCACTGATGCAGCGTGAGCAGGAGTATCGTACCCTGGCGGAAAACTTACCTGCGATCGTTTATCGGATCTGTTTAAAAGAAAATAACCGGCTTATCCTGCGCAATAGCTTTCACCACAACTTGACTGGCTATACTGGCGAGGAAATGCTTGCAGGTGGCACAGGCCTGTATGCCAGCAGGATTCATCCGGAAGATTTCGTTGACAGCCGCCAACTGGTAAACGAGGCAATTAAAACGCACAAAGCCTACAGCATTGAATATCGCTTTCGCCATAGAACAGGCGCTTATCGGCATTTTATTGAACACGGTTCGGCAATCTGCGGCGCAGATGGTCAGCCGGAATTTCTTGACGGAGTGGTGTTCGACAACAGTGAACAACAACGGGCTCAAGAGGTCCTGCTGCAGACGGAAAAAATGATGTCGGTTGGCGGCCTGGCCGCCGGCATGGCCCATGAGATCAATAACCCATTGGCGGGAATTCTTCTGAACATGGAACTGATCCGCCAACGTCTCAATCCGCAACGCGAAGCAAACCGGAAACGTGCTCGGGAACACCAGTTGGGGATGGACCAGGTAGAGGGCTTTCTGAGCAGCAGCCGCATTCTGGGGATGCTCGATTCCATCGATGAAGCCACCAAACGAACCGCGAAAATCGTGGAGAACGTACTCAGTTTCAGCCGTAAAGATTCAGGCGAATATGCGCGCGAGTCGATAAAAAGTTTAATCGAGCAAACTCTCCAATTGGCGGAACATAATTTCGATTTAAAGAAAGGCGTCGACTTTAAGAAAATCAGCATCAGGCGTCATTACGCATCCCAGCTTCCTTCGATCTACTGTCAACCGAGTCAGATTCAACAGGTCCTGCTGAATATTCTGGAAAACGCCGCCCAAGCCATGTTTGAAAACACCGCGGAGCTGCGTGAGCCGGAGATCTGGATAACCTCCAGAACGGAAAATCAATGGCTCTGCCTGGAGATCCGTGACAACGGCCCGGGCATGGAGACAGCGATCAGCCGCAGGATATTTGAGCCTTTCTTCACCACCAAGGACGCTGGCAAAGGAACCGGCCTAGGGTTGTCGGTATCCTACTTTATCATCACCAAAAATCATCATGGCCGGCTGAGCGTTGAATCCACTCCAGGAGTGGGCAGCACCTTTACCATCCTGTTACCCGTTGCCTACCCGCAACGTGCCGAGGGACCGCAGAAATAATTTTTTTTGGATAGGTACTTCGCTCCAGCGGCCAGGGACCGGGAACAGAGGTCCAATGGCAAGGGTGTCTGTCGCCTGGTGAGTGGCAGTCAAGCCCCAGGGATGGGTTCATGCGGGCCTGAAAATGGGACATCTGAGTCCGGTTTGCCAACTTGTTGAGCGAAGTGCATTTCCAGATAATTTTTTTCTATTATAATCCTATAAAACTCGCTAAACTTGTGGTCTTGCTTTAGATAAACTAAAGGGACAGGGGCGATCAATGGGGCAAAGATCGGTTTTAATAGTTGACGATGAAGCATCCATCCGCGAAAGCCTGGCGGAATTTTTGCGTGATTTCAGCATGACGGTTGAAACCGCGGTGAACGGCGAAGACGCTCTGGAAATTATCCGCCAGAAAAACTTTGCTGTGCTGGTGGCTGACCTGCGTTTGCCGGGGATGACAGGCGACAGCATGATACCTTTGGCTCACCAATTACAGCCCCGGCTAAAATTCCTTATTCATACCGGCTCAAGCGACTACCGTCTGTCGCAAGAACTGGTTGAATTAGGGATCACTCCCGACCAGGTTATTCTCAAGCCTCTTGCTGACTTGATGATCCTGGTCAATAAAATCGAAGCCCTGTTTCCTGAAGAAGCTTGAAAAACCAATTTTACCTGCCTGAATAATTCACCTTTTTTTAAAAAGACTCATCGCAAGGAGAAAACTATGAACGCAAAAACTGTTGTCTGCATGCAAACCAGCATGGGACAGGTCAAAATTGAACTCGATGCCGAAAACGCGCCGCTGAGTACGGAAAATTTTCTCAGCTATCTGCAGGACGACTTTTACCAGCAGACGATCTTCCATCGCGTGATTCCCGGGTTCATGATCCAGGGGGGTGGCTTTACCGCGGACATGGCGCAGAAAAAAACCAAAGCGCCGATCAAAAATGAAGCCGACAATGGCCTGAAAAACTTGCGCG
>CAMYNR010000008.1 GCA_947259715.1 uncultured Desulfuromonadales bacterium | reverse complement strand
GTCAAGGCGCGCCGACGCAGGCCTAGCCAGAGTTAAGCCAAGGAGGCACAACGCAGGCAGCGGCCAAAAGGGCCAGAATTAGAAGACAGGATTAACCATGCGGGACACTAGTCTCCAAATCAGAAACGCAAAGTTGCTATCCCCCAGCGCGCGGCTTGAATGGAACCACAGTATCGGGATGCGGCGAAAGTGGCAGGATGCGGCCGTTTTTCAGGAGGTGCTGGTAGAGATACTTCTGGTGCTGCGGGACGGCGATGTTTTTAGCGGTCACCAGTTCTTGCTCACCGGGCATCAGGGTTGGATAGACGAGCAATTTTGAATCGGAGGTAAACAGCTTGCCCATCGCCTCGAGGATGCCGCCCTCCATCCCCTCGTAGTAGCGATCATCAAAAATCATCTGCAGATTTTCGGCGGACAGTATGAACCCGATTCTTCTCTTGTCGTGCCTGGTGAAATATTCGCTGAGACGGAAGTAACGAAAATGGGAGGTCACCATGACGTGAAACCCCTTGCCGGTGACATCAATGAGGCGGTCTTCCAGATCCGAGACCTCATCCAGGCCCTCCGACAGGTATTTCGCAACGTTCATTTCGCAAAAGCAGATCACATTTTTGGCGGATGTGGCCAGATCTTCGGTGAAGGTTTCAATACCGCAGCGCACCATGTCCTTTTGCACGTCGGTGAAGGGACGGAACACCCCGCGCAGGATCAAGACATCTTTTCTGAAGATAAGATCTGCAGGCACAGAGGCTTCGCCATCTGGAGTGAACATGACAACCGGGCTCAGGCTGGAGGTGACCAGGCGCAGGTTCAGTTTGCGGTTGTCGATTGTTTGGTACGCGGGTCCTGAAAAATGAATGAAATCGACCTCGACACGCCCCCAGGAGAGTCCTTGTATCAAGTCATCAACCAGAGAGTCTGGATTGGAGGAATTCCGAAACACTCCGTAAATCAAATTGACCCCGAGAATGCCCAGACTCTCTTGTTGATCACGATTGGAGGTATCCAGCATCCGCACGTGCAGAACCACCTGACTTGGCGCTGCGCCGGGCGCGTGTTGATAGCGAATGCCCATCCAGCCCTGGCAATCCTTGTCGGAGTCGAGCGTCTTCGCAGCCACCGTATCGGCAAAAGCAAAATAGGTCAGATCCGAAGGTCGTCCTTTTGAAATCCGCTTAATAAGATCGGCAAACTCGGTATCGAGCATATTCTCAAGCCGGGTTCGCGTCACATAACGGCCAGATTGCTCAACGCCGTACATGGCGTCGCTCATCTGCATATCGTAGGCGGAAACCGTTTTTGCCACGGTTCCGGATGCTTTGCCGGCGCGAAAGAACTGTCGGGCCACCTCTTGTCCGGCGCCGATTTCAGCAAAGGTTCCGTAAATCAATGGGTCATGGTTCAGTTCCCTGGCCTTTTGCCGGGTCGTCTCGACCTTTTCATGTAGCTTCACAACCTCACCTCGCAGTTCCATCCGGCCATCCAGCAGGCTGCCGGAAATCCGGGTTGATCAGGCATCAGAATAAAACGGGCATAAAACCCACCCCAAAGAAACTTTGCCACCAAGACGCCAAGGACACCAAGAAAGGCATTTAATGCAGAGGCGCTGAGCGTGGATAGGCAGCCCTCTTTCCCACTGCGTTAAAGCCCTAGATTTTCCTTTGTGTTCTTGGTGGCTTGGTGGCTAACTTGACCTTGGTTTTGGTTATAGCTTCATAGTAAAAAAGGCTCTCAACCGGAGCCAAGAGCCTTTTTATGTTTTTGCTGATAAGTTTGCTAAACAGGTTGCTATACTTTTGTATCCGCTCCGTGGATGTAATCTTCCAACTGGTTGATAAAATATTCCTTTTCAGCGACCTGAGCTTTGACGAGATCACCGATGGAGACCAGCCCGACCAGTTTCTTGTCCTCATAAACCGGCAGGTGACGGCAGCGCTTTTCGGTCATCACCGCCAAGCCCTCTTCAACAGTCATGTCGGGACTGACATAGGGAACCTTGCTGAGCATAATCTGCTTTACGTCGGTATTGAGTGAGGAACGCCCTTTTAGAATAACTTTCCGCGCATACTCACGTTCGGAGATGAGGCCGATCACCCGCTCTCCCTCCATAACCAGCAGGGCCCCCACATCCTTGGTCGCCATCAACTCCAGGGCCTTATAAACGGTCTCATCAGCATTGATACTAAGTACGGAACTCCCTTTATTTTTCAGTACATCACGAATCGATTTTTTCATGGTGATCCTCCTTTTCCGGCGCAGGATAAAATGCTGTTTTATTTATTCTAGCGAGAGCTGGAAAATTGTCAATCGTTGTTTTTTTATCAAGACTCATTTCATTGGCTTGTGGTTGTTCTGGTCTGGCCGTTTCGAACAGTCGCCAAGCGGTAATAAACGCAAATGTCGATATAATTGAACTTGGCTATCTACTTCACTCCACCAATAACCGGATAACCGAAAACCACCTGAGGGCTTTTTGGACATTTTGGGACGCTGATAAAGGCGGATAACTGCGGATAAGGGCAAGGACTTAACAGCTGAAAATCGGGCTGGATTGGGGGAAAAGGTGCCATCAAACCAAAAGTCGCTGTTCAAACATCTGACCGCAGAGGAGATCGGCCAGCTGTTGCCGGAATGCCGGATTGATCAGAACCCGCAGTTAACCGAGGTCGATCAAAAGCTGGGACAATTGCTGACACCACCGACCGGAAGGGTGACTCTGGACCCGAAGGCTCTGTTTCTTGGCCCCAAAGGTGAGAACGCCGAGCTCGCCGAAAAACTGCTGCTGAACCTGTTTCGCGATCATATTTTCTGGCGCCGCAACTTTCATCCGGAGGATCTCCCTGCGATACAACCGGAAGATCAGGATCGCCCTGAATTCAAGGCCTTTACGGAACATCTCCAGCGGGAGCTGGCGGTGCTCCTGGGCGAACTGAAGGGCAATATTCCTTTTCACTCGCCCCGCTACTTTGGCCATATGCTGGCTGACACCTCTTTGCCGGCGATGCTCGGCTATATTGCCACCATGCTCTACAATCCAAACAACGTTTGCTGGGAGTCCTCGCCGCTGACCAGTCTGATGGAAATTGAGGTCGGCCGCTCCATCGCCAGGATGCTCGGGTTCGGTCGCACCCCCGAAGAGCTGGCTGGCACCTGGGGACATCTGACTTCGGGCGGCACGACCGCCAATATTGAAGTCCTCTGGGTTGCCAAGGCCCTGAAATTTCTGCCGGCGACAGTTGCCATGGCGGCCGAAAGTCTGGAGGTTGCCGACCAGATCCTCTTGGCAGATGGTCGTCCGCTGGCTTCTCTTGCGGCCTGGGACCTGCTCAACTTGCCGACCAAACAGGCCCTGAACCTTAAGGATCAACTGGTCTGTGTTTATGCCAAGGCGCATCCGGAATTACCGACGACCGATTCAACCCAGCGCGCTATGACCCAGCTCAAAGCCTTCGATATCATGAATCTCGGTGATTTAGCCTTTTATGGCCAGTTGCGGAAAAAGGGCGAGATCGGTACACCGGTGATTCTGGCTGCCCAGTCGATGCATTACTGCATCCTCAAAGCGGCCGGGTTGATCGGTTTGGGGGCCGATCAGGTCTGGCCGGTGGCAGTCGACCCCGCCTTCCGAATAGACATGGAGGAGCTGCGCCAGCAGCTGCGACTGGCCGAGGAGCAGCGCCGTCCAGTATTGATGCTTCTTGCCGTGCTCGGGAGTACCGAGGAGGGTGCCATCGATCCGTTGGGGCCGATCCTCAGTTTGCGGGGTGAGCTGGCAGCGGCCGGGCTCTCCTTTTATGTGCATTGCGATGCCGCCTATGGCGGTTACCTGGCGGCCTGCTTCCGCAATGCGGACGGTCATTTGCGTCCCCAGGAAGAAATGCAGCGCGAATATCAGGGATGGCCGAGCCCGGCTGTTTATCAGAGCTTTGCCGCCACCGGGCAGGCCGATTCGGCAACCGTTGACCCGCATAAACTCGGCTATATCCCCTACCCGGCCGGAGCGGTGGTTTATCGCGACACCCGGATCAAGAATTTGATTGCCCAGGAAGCCGCTTATGCCCTGGGTGGCCGCGCTGAAGCCCCGGGCGAAATATCCCTCGGAACCTATATCCTCGAAGGCTCCAAGCCCGGCGCCACCGCCGCTGCGGTATTTCTTGCCCATCGTGTCGTCCCGCCGGACCACACCGGCTATGGACGGCTGCTTGGAACAACCTGTCAGATCGCCAAGACCTTTTATACTCACCTGCAAACTTTCAACCGCAGCCATGGCGACGATTTTGTGCTGGCCCCAACCAGTGCTCCTGATACCAATATCGTCAATTTTTGTGTCAATGTGGCCGGAAACCGAAGTCTCGCACGGATGAACCGATTTTCCCTGGAACTCTACCGCCGGCTATCTATCGTCCCCGATGAGCCGATCCAGATGCGCCAGTTTTTTGTATCACACACCGAGTTTGCCTACGAAAAATACAATGTCACCCTTATCCGCGACTTCCTGAATCAAACTCTGGGGGTCGATGAAAACCTGTTCGTCTCCGCCAAGCGACATCTCGAATTAAAACAGCAGGAACAGATGGACGCAGATAGCGAGCTGGTGGTTTTCCGTTTGGTGTTCATGAATCCCCACATCCTTGAGAAGGCTCGCGGAGAGCGGCACTACATCGACCTGTTCTTTGAGGCCCTGCCCGCTCTTCTGGAAGAAACGCGGCATGCCGCCGGCTTATAAAATTTGCCGCAGATTTGCCAGCTGTTTTGCGGCAATATCCACAATGCTGTGCGTTGGACCCATCGTCCTGCGGACATCAGCTATTTTTTACCTGCAACAGAATCTTTAAGACTTTTTTTGAACGCTGATAAAAGCGGATCAAGGCGGATAACTGCGGATGGGAGCAATTGCTTAACCACGACATCCAGGGTGGTGCTTGCCCCTTTGCCTGTTGGAAACCGCTTTGCCATCTATCGCTTTTAAATTCAGCGGCACGCCTCATCTGTAATTTTTTATTTCATCTGTGAAACTGCGTTCGAAAATCGCAAACCATTATTCATTACAAATACTTATGCTCACCTCATAAGGCCTTCCTCCTAGTGCCGACCAACATAAAAACAGACCAACTGTATACTGTGTAGAACACTAAGCCTGCTAACAGCTTGAAAAATAACGAGAAAAATGCATTTTTTGGCTTGACATATTATTTTACAGGAGGATACTTAGACCATAAGCAATATTTATTACCATCAAGGAGATTGGCAATGGCGGCAGGTGACAAAGCTCTTCTGCCCTGCCAATGACAAACAATCGAAATCCGAAAGTTCAATTCTGGACGGAGAGTGAGGTCTTATGAAATCTCGACTAAAAATTGCCGGCCTGCTGCGTAACGAAGGTGACGACCCTGAAATAAACATTACCACCGCCTGGAACATATTGTCCCGCCTGGGATACCCCGCCCGCTACGGTGGCAAGGCCCAGGATGGCTCTTACGAGTATATGATCATCAACCCTAAAACCGGAGATCTTATCGCCAAGGGAAAGGGGCTGACCCTTGAATACTCAATGTGCGAGGCGGCCCTGAACGCCCGCGCCCAGCTCAGCAGCAACTAGTGCCCCGTGCGGTTAATTCCATCCATTAATTCTGGCTCTTTTGCCCGCTGGCTTCGTTGCCTCTCCTCGGCTTAGCTTTGGCTAGGCCGGCGTCGAGGCGCCTTGTCAGCAGCCAAAATTGCTCAGAATTACTTGAAAGGACTAACAGCACTGGACACTAGGAGATTGGAGGCTTTTTGGTCAAAACGCTTGAACGACCCTTTTAACCGTAACCGAATTGCTCAGGAGAACGCTATGAAGTGCCCGATTTGCAAAAGCAGAGAACATATCGAGATTGATTTACATTCTGACGGCTTCGCCCAGGATATCCATGAATGCGGCGATTGTGGTGCGATCTGGACCGTTTCAGGTAGGGATCGAAAAATCATTAAAGGGAAAAGCTCTATGCCGGTGAAAGCTTATTCCGATTTTATCTGCCCGACCTGCAAATCAGCCTTGTGCACTGAGACCGATCTGGATGCGTTCCAGTTTCATGAGGAGTTGCAGGAATGTGTCAACTGCGGGACGGTCTGCACCTCTGCACATTCTCAAGTGGAGGTCGTCAAGGATTCGCAGGAAGGATCTTTCCTCAGCGCGACCTCAGAACAGGTCGAGTCTGATGATTATGTCTTCATTTAGCGCCGGAAATAAGCG
>CAMYNR010000007.1 GCA_947259715.1 uncultured Desulfuromonadales bacterium | reverse complement strand
ATTTTCGGCGAGCTGTTCGGCAGTCTTGGTGAGCAGCTCCTGCATCTTCAGCCGCTCTGGAGGGAGCGCAGTCAGGCGGTCGTGCCAATGATCTTTTTTGCCATCTCGGTTGGAGTGACCCACATCCTCCTCGGTTTGGTTCTGGGCATCCGCTACGATCTGAAACGGAAAAAATCTCGCGAGGCGCTGGTGAAGATTTTTAACCTGCTGATCATCCTGCTCGCCGGTCTTTGGCTGGTGGGGCAGCTGCGCCCCGTACCCTGGCAGTTCAGCATGCCGCTGCTGCTGACAATTCTGGCCTTGCTGCCACTGTTGATCATCGCCGGTGGCTTACTTGCTCCGTTAGAACTATTGAAGAATTTTGGCAACATTATCTCTTATGTACGGATCATGGCGATCGGGCTCTGCTCAGTCCTGTTGGCTCAGGTGGCCAATCAACTCGGCGGAATGACCGGAAACCTGCTGGCCGGTTTTCTGGTTGCCGGGGTCCTGCATCTGTTCAACCTGTTGCTGGGCGTATTTGCGCCGACAGTGCATTCCCTACGTCTGCATTATGTGGAATTTTTCAGTAAATTCCTCGAATTCGGTGGCCGCAAATTTGAGCCCCTGAACAAACATAAAGAGAGGGAAGGATAACCACGACCCACAAAAAGAAAGGAGCATGCCATGGATAAAGTCTGGTTGGCTTTTGCCGCCGCCCTGGCGGTCGGATTGCCAGCGCTGGCGACCGCCTGGGCACAATCACGAATCGGCGCGGCCGGAGCGGGAACTCTGGCAGAAAAGCCGGAATTGACCGGAACCATCATCATCCTGCTGGCAATTCCGGAAACCATGGTGATCCTCGGCTTTGTCATCGCGGCGATGATTCTGGTTCTCTAAGAGCATGGGGCACCGAGAACTTGAAGCGGCCCTCCGCCGTGAGGGAGAGGCCAAGGCACGCGAGATATGGCAGCAGGTAGAAGCCGAGGCGGGCAAGCTGCGATTAGAACTTGAACAGCAGCTGAAGAAAGAGCAGCAGGGCCTGCAGCGCCTCATCGCCATTGAAACCGAGGGCCTGCTCGATGCGGCCCGGACAACTGCTCAGCAGCAGGCTCAGTTAAGACGTCTCGAGGCAGAGCAGCAGTTGGCGAAGCGCTTGAAAACGCTTGCTGAAGGACGGTTAGAGGAAATCTCCCGGACCGGCGGGGCCAGCCTGTTTAAGCAGCTTGCGGTCGAGATCCCAGAGCACCCCTGGCAGCTGATTAAGGTTCATTCACGCGATCAGCGCGCAGCTCAGGAACTCTTCCCGCAGGCCGAGATCAGGCCGAGCGAGCAAATCATTGGTGGGCTGATGGTTCAGGACCAGCAGGGGAAGGTTATGATTATCAATACCCTGGAGAAGCGTTTGGCTCACCTCTGGGGCGATTTGTTGCCAGAGTTGATGATTGAACTGCGAAAGCGGGTGAAAACCGATGAAACTGCTGCGTGAAATCACCGCCGCAGGGGCGGCTAACGATTATCTGTTCACGCGAATCCGTTGCCGGCGCGCCGCCTTGGATCTCAGCGGGGCTAAGCCTTGGGGGGGAGGCGGTGAACCCCAGGAGCTGCTGAGACGTGAATATCTCTGGGTTTACCGGCGCATGAATACTCGCTTGCGCCGCCAGCTGTTACCGGTTTTTGAAGCTGCGGAACTGCGCACCCTGGTGCTCTGTCTGCGTTATCTGGCGGCGGAAGATTACAATGCTATCGGCAGTCTGCTCAAGCTGAGCCTGCTGCATCCACTCTTGCAGCGGGAACTGCGCGGCGCCAAACGGGCGACGCCGTTGGTGGCCACTCTCGAGCGGCTCCTGGCTGAGCAGCAACCGGAGTTTCGCGGCCTGTCGGAAACCTACTTGAGGCAGGGGCCGGGCGGGCTCGAACAGGCGCTGATCGGCGGCCATCTGCAGCGTTCGCTAAACTGTTGTCGCCTGACGGTCCTCAAGGAATTTTTACGCTACCTGCTTGATAGCCGGAATCTGCTGGCAATCTACAAACATCTGCGCTGGCAGGTTCCCTCAGGCCCGCCCCTGTTGGCTGGTGGTGATCTTAGTCTGGCCGTTTGCGAGAAATTGTGGCGGGCCAAGGATTTAAACGGCCTGCTGAGTCTCATAAAAAAATTTAGCGGTCAGACAGGTGATCCAGAACAGTTTGGGGTGGAGGATTTCATCTTCCAGGGCTTATCTCAGCGGATGCACCGCGCTGGCCGCGACCCATTGCAACCGGGTTTGGTGATCGATTATCTCTGGCGTTGCCAGCAGGCGACCAGGAAACGGGGCCTGCGAATGGAACAGGATCGAGGTCTGTCAACGCAGCCAGGTCTGGAGGCAAGCTGATGACCGGAGTGGTGTTCATGACCCCGGAGGATGCCCGCTACGGTTTCAGCCTGGCTGGATCGATGCAATTGACGATCAAGCCGGAACAGGCCGAACAGATGCTGCGCCAGACCATCGCCGATCAGGATATCGGCGTCGTGGTGATCGATGAACGGCTGGTCAAAACCATAGCAGAGAAAGATTTTGCTGAATTGGAGCAGAGCTGGCGCGGCCTGCTGGTGACCCTGCCGGCACCGATGCATAAGGTTGACGCTGAAGAGGACTATCTGCAACGCTTGATCCGCCGTGCCCTTGGCTATCATGTGAGGTTGCAAATATGAAAGGAGAGATCACCAGTATTTCAGGTGCCACAGTTAGTGTCGATCTCCGGGGTTTGCAGCTCTACGACCGGGTCTATATCGGCCATGCGCGGCTCTCTGGTGAGGTGGTCCATCTGGAACAAGAGCGAACAACCGTGCAGGTCTTCGAGGACACCCATGGTCTGAGCGTCGGGGAACCGGCCGAAGGAACCAGGGCGCCCTTGACCGTCGCGCTGGGACCGGGGCTGATCGGCGGGATCTTTGACGGCCTGCAACGGCCCCTGCCTTCCTTGCAGCAGCAAAGTGGCGCTTTTATCCGTGGCACGCGGGAAGTCGACAGCCTCGATCTGCAGCGGAAATGGGTTTTTACCCCGTGCAAACGGATTGGGGAGCAGGTTGCGGCGGGCGAACTGATCGGCAGTGTCGCCGAGGGTCACCTGCAGCATTCCCTCTACGCAAGCCATGCCGGAGAGCTGAAAAAACTGGCCAGCGGGGAGATCTGCCTGGCCGAACCGCTGGCGGTTTTGGCGACCGGCGAGCAACTCTTCGGCTGGCATCATTGGCCAGTGCGGCGGCCGCGCTCGGGGGGCAGGAAACGTCCAGCCGAACGGCCGTTGATCACCGGGCAACGCTGCATCGATTTTCTCTTCCCCCTGATGAAAGGGGGAGTGGCCATTATTCCTGGCGGTTTCGGGACCGGTAAAACCGTGCTCGAGCAGACTATCGCCAAGTTTGCCGACACCGACCTGGTGGTCTATGTCGGCTGCGGTGAACGGGGCAACGAGATGGCCGGACTGCTCAGTGAATTCGACGAGCTTAAGGATGCTGCCGGGCGGCCGCTGCTGGAACGGACCATCGTTGTGGCCAACACCTCGAACATGCCGGTGGCGGCGCGCGAATCTTCAATCTTTACCGCGGTGACCATGGCCGAGTATTACCGCGATATGGGCTACGATGTCCTTTTTCTTGCTGACAGTCTGTCCCGCTGGGCCGAGGCGCTCCGTGAAATTTCCTCGGCCCTCGAGGAGATCCCGGGAGAGGAGGGTTACCCGACCTACCTCGGCTCGCGGCTGGCCAGTTTCATCGAACGGGCTGGGGTGGTTGAAACGCCGACCGGAAAACTTGGTTCCCTCAGTATGATTCTGGCGGTTTCACCGCCGGGGGCCGATTTTTCCGAGCCGGTCACCCAGGCCTGCCTGCGCTCTGCCGGCGCCTTTTATCTGCTCGATACCAATCTAGCTCACAGCCGCCATTTTCCAGCGATCAATTGGACCCAGAGTTATTCCTTGTTCGCTAAAAAAGGGACCGGCTTTTTCCGTGAGCAGGTGGCGGAAAACTGGCCCCAGTTGCAGCGCCGCTGCCGGGAAATTCTGCAGCAGGAGGATGCCTTGCGCGAAGTCGTCGAGGTGGTCGGCATGGAGGGGTTGCAGGATCGGGACCGGCTGCTGATGTACGCTGCCGAACGGGTCCGACGCGACTTTCTCAGTCAGAACAGTTTTTCCGAGGATGCTTTCTCTTCACCGCAGCAGACAGTTGAGCTGATCGATAGAATCATCAGCAATTACGATCAGTCCTTGCAGCAGCTTGATGAGGGACGGCTGCTGTCCGAAATTTTGAAAGGATCTTGCGATGCGGCTGGCTGAGCATTGCTATCGAACCATCAGTTCGATCCGCGGGCCCCTGGTGTTTATCGAACATGTCTTTGCTGCGCGGATCGGCGAAACCGTAACCCTCAGTGCTCCCGATGGTCAGCTGCTGGAAGGGGAGGTCCTGAAGATTGACGCTCGGCAGGTGCTGATCCAGGTTTTCGGCGAAACCTACGGCCTTGATTTGGAAAAGACCAGCGTCACATTTCATGACGCGGTCAAGCGGGCACCCCTGTCGCGCGACTGCCTGGGACGGATCTTCAACGGTGCTTTTGAGCCGATCGACGGTGCGCCGATGTTCATTCCGCAGCATTGGGGAGCGGTCTCTGGAGCGCCGATCAATCCGGTGGCGCGTCAATACCCGCGAGAGATGATCGAAACCGGTTTCTCGGCAATCGATGCCCTTAATACCCTGATTAAGGGGCAGAAGCTGCCGATCTTCTCCTGCGCCGGGCTGCCGGCCCAGGAGCTGGTGGCGCGGATTCTCGCCCAGGCGCGCTTGCCCGGGGCGGGGGAGTTTGTCGTGGTGTTTGTCGCTCTGGGGCTCACCTATCACGAATTTAGTTTTTTTCAGCAGACCCTCAAACAGATGCCGAGCCGTTTCGTGGCCTTTTTCAATCTCGCCGGTGAGCCGGTCGTTGAGCGGCTGCTGGCGCCGCGCCTGGGACTGACCGTGGCTGAGGATCTGGCCTTCAATCACCAGATGGATGTCCTGGTCATTGTCTCGGACATGACCAACTACTGCGATGCCTTGCGCGAGATTTCCACCTCGCGTGAGGAACTGCCCGGTCGGCGCGGTTATCCCGGCTACATGTACTCCGACCTGGCGTCGCTCTACGAGCGGGCCGGCCGACTGCGGGATCGTCCCGGCTCGGTGACCATGTTGCCGGTGTTGACCATGCCGGAGGATGACATCACCCATCCGATTCCCGATTTGACCGGCTACATCACCGAAGGGCAGATTGTGCTGTCGCGCGAAATGCAACAAAAAGGACTGTTCCCACCGATCGATCTCCTCCCCTGCCTGTCCCGGCTGATGCAACACGGCATCGGCGAAGGGCTGACCCGCGCTGATCACCGCCAGGTGGCCAATCGTCTTTACCGCAGCTACGCCAAGGGACGGGAGCTGCGCAAACTTGCGGCGGTCGTCGGCAAGGAAGGCCTGCTGGAAGAAGACCAGACGATACTCGCATTTGCCGACAGCTTTGAGCAAAACTTTGTCCATCAAGGGGAGGAACGGCGCGATATTTTTCAGAGTCTCGATCTGGGAATCAAGCTGCTTGAAGAATATCAGGTGAAGTTATGATCCAGGCGACCCGGACCAACTTGTTACTGCTCAAAGATCGCCGCCAGGCGGTGGTCAACTGCACCGGCATTCTCAAAGGACGCCGCCAGGCGCTGATCAAAAAATTTCTTGAAATCGGTCGGCCACTGCTCGCTTCGCGTGAAGAGACCCGTCAGCGCTACGCCAAGGCGATTGAAGAACTACAGACCAGCCTTGGTTTGGAAGGCCGCGATTACATCGCTTCACTGGCGCTGATCAGCCAGCGTCACATGGGTGTAGAACTGGTCAATATGAACATCCTCGGGCTGCGTTACCGCGATCTGAAGGAGGTCGAATCGGCCAGCCGCTCTCTGGTCGATCGCGACTACGATTACCCCTCGGTGACCCCGCATCTGGACGAAGCTATGCAGCTGTTCGAGATGATCGTCGAGGAAATGCTCGCCATGGCCCGTTACGAAGGGATGTTTCGCCGGCTCGGCGAAGAACTGCTGCGCATCACCCGGCGGATTCGGGTACTTGAGGAACGGGTTCTGCCCGGCCTGCAGCAGGATATCCGGGAGATTTCCCACTACCTGGCCGAGCGGGAACGAGAGGCCTATTACCGTCTGAAGCTGTTCAAGCGTCTGACCGCCTCGCGGCGTTGAGCCTGCTCATTTGGCCAATTTCAGGTTGCCAGATCGGTAAACTGCCGCCTGGTGGGATAGCTGATGCCGACTTTTGATCCTTATCTGTAAGAAATTGACGCGTTGTTTACAGAAATCCGATAACCCAGAATGGAGGCAGATTTTTCAGAGGTGCAGGAGCTCAACAACACAACTTCGTTCCCGTAGCTCTCAGCATCTTTCAACGTTGTCATACTACGATGCAATTGATAAGCTTTGTTAAACAAATCTGGCGAAAGAAACCTATCATGGATCAGCTCATCGAAAAACACCGAGAACAGATCAAGCAGCTGGCCATACTGCGCGGCGCACTACGCGTGAGAGTTTTCGGCTCCCGAGCCGGTGGCAATGCCGGTCCTGAAAGTGATGTCGATATTCTGGTGGATCTGGAAAAGGGGCGTTCAGCGCTTGCCTTGGGGGGGTTGTTGATGGATCTTCAAGATCTGCTGGGAACGAAAGTAGATGTCGTCACCCCGGCCGCCCTGCACCCAAAAATACGCGACAAGATTCTCAGGCAGGCGGTTGACCTGTGACCAAGGGTGAGCGAGACAAAATCTACCAGGAACACATGCTTGAGTGCATCGAGCGCATTGAGCGGTACACCTGCAACGAGCGTAAATGCTTTACGGACTCGGATATAGTTCAGGATGCAGTCGTACGTAATCTGCAAACCCTCGCAGAGTCAAGCCAGCGGCTGTCCGACGCTTTCAAAACGACTCAACCCGAGATAGACTGGCGGGCCATTTCAGGTTTTCGCAACATTTTAGTGCACGACTATCTCGGTCTCGATTTAGAAACGATCTGGCTGGTCGTGGAGCAGGACCTTCCGAAACTTAAAATCGCACTTGAGAGCAAAGGGGAATAGGTATTATGTCCCTGGATTTGGATTCTTTTCCGGAGCATGGTAGAACAGCAGTAAGACTTCGAAACAATACGACTGAGTCCCTAAGGTATTCTCAACTACGCCCCCCAACACCCTCTAATCTGAAACACGTGATGCACTTGCAATTTGAATTTCCAACCATAACATTATCCAAAAAAACAGCCGAGTTTCTTTGAGCCTTATTTTTTCTTTTTACGGCCTGATGACGGTTTTGCGCCGCCAAGATATTCGCCTAAAAACTCCTTTTTGAAGCTCGGATAATCGCCCGCCTCGATGGCT
>CAMYNR010000006.1 GCA_947259715.1 uncultured Desulfuromonadales bacterium | reverse complement strand
TATTGATAAACAGATTATTCATTGGCGAACGGGATCATCCGAAGATTGGGAAGTGGCCCCCAACCTGGTCGGCCCAATGACCACGTAGCTGTAAATTTTGGCCATCTTTTGACATGAGACCATTCGTTGGTATCCTACCAGATTCTTCTGTCATGAAAGGAGGGTGACTCATGAAAAGAATCTGGGAGGCTGATGAGTTGGCTACCTACTGGAGTTTAAGCTATGACGAACTTCAGCTTATAAAAACAAAGCAATTGAGAACCCAGTTAGGGTATGCGATTCAGCTTAAATACTATCAGCACAGTGGCAATTTCATTCACTCTCCATCTGAAATCACGGAAGCCCCTCTCGAATTTCTAGCAGAGCAACTTGAAGTCTCAGTCAAGGAGGTCGCGTTTTATGATTTTGAAGGACGCTCCGGTCGTCGCCATCGAAAAGAAATACTGGGCTTTCTTGGCGTTCAACCTGCTACTGCAAGCATTAGGCAGTCTTTTGTCGATTGGCTCATAACTGAAACATATCCCCAGGGCACACCAATATCAGAGGTCGAAGAGCTATCGTTTGACTGGTTTCTCAAACAGAAAACTGAATTCCCCGCAAAAACTGAATTTGATCGCCTTGTTCGTTCCGCGTTCAATCAATTTGAGCGTAACCTTCACAACACGATAACCGCTGCCCTGTCCCCAGATTCCAAAAAACGCATTGAGCGCTGTCTTGAAGGAGCTAATGGGGCTCCAGATTTCAGCAGTCTGAAGGCCGATCCTGGCCGAGTCGGCCTGGAAAGTGTTCTCATAGAAACTGATAAACTTCAATTCATACGTTCTCTCAACCTGTCTCTCAACGTTTTTCAGGGGGTCAGCACGAAGGTCCTAAAAAGCTATCATCAGCGCATCAGTAGTGAGAGTGCTTGGGAGGTCGAGCGACATCCTCCGGAAGTCAGGTATAGCCTGTTCGCCATATTTATCTACTTCCGGCAAAGGGAAATCATTGATGGCTTGATCGAGCTTTTTATTCAGATTGTTCACCGCATATCAGTTCGGGCAGAGCGGAAGCTGGTCAAGGAGCTGCTGAGCGATTTCCGGAAAGTCCACGGCAAGAGCACCCTGTTGTTTAGGATTGCTGAGGCGGCGCTTCTGAATCCGGAGGGCCGGGTCAAAGATGTCGTTTATCCGGTCGCCGGAGAAAATGTCCTACAAAACCTGCTCAAAGAGTTCAAGTCTTCCGGCCCTGGTTACAAGCAGCAGGTTCATAAAATCATTCGTTCCTCTTACGGCAACCATTACCGGCGCATGGTTCCAAAAATCCTTGAGGCTCTGACCTTCTGTTCAGGTAACACTCAGCATCGGCCAGTATTGGAAGCCCTGGAGTGGATTCAACGGAACCGGGATAACTCTCAACGATTTATCCCGCTAATTGAAGGAATTCCGATAGACGGTGTTATTCGCAAACAAGATCAAGAAGTGGTCCTCGAAGAGGATGTACAAGGCAGAGAACGAATCAACCGGATCAACTATGAAATCTGCGTCCTTCAGGCTTTGCGTGACAAACTTCGCTGTAAAGAGATCTGGGTGGTGGGCGCTGACAAGTTTCGCAATCCTGATGAAGACCTCCCTACTGACTTTGAGGACAAACGCGAGGATTATTATCTCGACCTGGGACATTCGACCGACAGCTCAGAGTTCATCACTGGCATCCAGGAGCGGATGCGGCGGGCACTTGCTGATCTTGACCAGGGCATGCCGAAAAATCAGAAAGTTCGTCTTCTCAATAGAGGCAAGAAGAACATCTCCATTACTCCCTTCGAAGCTCAAGAGGAACCAACCAGCCTCATCGCGCTGAAGCGTGAAGTTGCGGGACGCTGGCCAATGACCAGCTTACTCGATGTGCTCAAAGAGGCGGATTTACGGGTTGGCTTTACCGATCATTTCAAAACTGTCGCTGAGCGAGAGATTCTGGATCGTCAGAGTCTCCAGCGGCGTTTGCTGCTTTGCCTTTATGGCATGGGAACCAATACCGGTCTAAAGCGGGTTAGCGGCAATCGCCATGGCATCAGTTACAAAGAACTGCTCCATGTCAGACGGCGCTACGTTCACAAGGCCGCTCTTCGCAACGCCATCGGTCAAGTCGCCAATGCCATTTTCAGCATACGCAACACTAATGTCTGGGGAGAGGGCTCGACCTCTTGTGCTTCCGACTCCAAGAAGTTCGGTTCCTGGGACCAAAACCTGATGACGGAATGGCATATCCGCTACAGTGGTCGCGGAGTCATGATCTATTGGCATGTCGAGAAGAAATCGACTTGCATCTATTCGCAACTGAAGCGTTGCTCGTCTTCGGAAGTTGCCGCCATGATTGAAGGAGTCTTGCGCCATTGTACAGACATGACGATTGAACGGCAGTACGTTGATAGCCACGGACAAAGCGAGGTAGCTTTCGCGTTCTGCCATCTGCTCGGCTTTGATCTGCTGCCAAGGTTGAAGGCGATTGGAACGCAAAAACTCTATCGACCTGACGGCGACAATGCTGAGGCCTACCCAAACTTGGAAACAATTCTGACCCGCCCGATCAATTGGGAGCTGATCAGCCAGCAGTATGATGAAATGATCAAGTACGCCACGGCGCTGAAACAGGGAACCGCCAACCCGGAAGCCATACTGCGACGCTTCACCCGCAACAATATTCAGCATCCAACCTACCGGGCGCTCTCCGAACTCGGCAAAGCGGTCAAGACGATCTTTTTGTGTCGTTATCTTGGCTCAGAAGCGTTGCGGCAAGAAATTCACGAGGGCTTAAATGTGGTTGAGAACTGGAACAGCGCCAATTCCTTTATCTTCTATGGCAAGGGCGGCGAAGTCGCCACCAATCGTTTAGAGGATCAGGAACTGTCCGTTCTGGCGCTGCACTTGCTGCAAATATGCCTGGTCTATGTCAATACGCTGATGATCCAGCAGGTGCTGACCGAAGCGAATTGGCACTCACGGATGAAACAGGAGGACTACCGGGCCTTGTCGCCGCTGATCTACAACCATATCAACCCCTATGGCATCTTCGAGCTGGATATGGATCTACGGTTGCCGATTGAGTTTGCAGCCGCATAGTTACTTAGCGTGGTTTTTCGTTCCGTTGGGCTCTACTTGCTTTTTGCCCTGGCGGCATCAACGTATTTATAAAGGGTCGGTTTGGATATGCCCATCATCTGGCAGATTTGCTTCACCGTATGCTTCTCTTCATCATAGAGCTTGACTGCCAAGGCCTGTTTGTCTGGAGAGAGTGATTTGGGGCGGCCACCTTTTTTACCACGGGCGCGGGCCGCCCCAAGCCCGGCCTGGGTGCGCTCCCGGATCAGGTTGCGTTCGAACTCGGCCAAAGCGCCGAAAATATGGAAGATCAGCTTGCCGGAACTGGAGCGGGTACTGATCGCTTCATGCAGACTTTTCAGGCCGATGTCGCGGGACTCAAGTAAAGAGACCATGTCGATCAGGTCTTTTAAAGAACGGCTCAGACGGTCTAAGCGCCAGACCACCAGGGTATCGCCCTCTCTGGCATGACTGAGAGCAGCGGCCAAGCCGGGACGCTCGGCTTTGGCGCCGCTGAATGTGTCTTCGTGGATCTGCTGACAGCCAGCTTGCTGCAAGGCATCTCTTTGCAAGGCGAGGTTTTGATCGTCGGTCGAGACACGGGCGTACCCGATCAGCATGAGAGTTTCCTTTGGCGAAGTCTTTTTAGTCAATAAACTCAACTTTTCGCAAGGAAACTTACCATAGATATGTTGACCGAGTAAATTTACTTCTTAAGCCACGATTTTGCAGCATTTCTTCTCGGCATAACAAAAGTCAAGAAAACGTCCGTTTTCTTGACTATACATTTTTAGGCGGATTTTCCATCTGAAAATTCTTCTGGTGGAACTTCTTCCCGCATGGTAACATTTATGTATCCAATTTGAGGAGATGGAATGAGGATCGAGGAATATCTAACCAGGGAGGGCAAAAGTCCTTTCGAATCGTGGTTCTTGAAACTGGATTCGCGGGCAGCGGCCAAGGTAACAACCGCCCTCACTCGGTTGGCTGGTGGCAATACCTCCAACGTCAAACCGGTTGGAGCCGGGGTCAGCGAATACAAAATCGATTTCGGACCTGGCTATCGGATATATTTCGGCTGGGATGGCCAGAAACTGGTTATCCTTTTGACCGGTGGAACGAAGAAGCGCCAGCAAAACGACATTGAGACAGCCAAAGAACTCTGGCATGAATACAAACAGCGCAAAAAAGAAAAGAATGGAGGTTGAGATGCCCCTGACTAAAACATTTAAAGATACTGTGATGGCACGCGCCAAGGCAGATAAAGATTTCCGCGAAGAACTGATCATTGAAGCAACCAATGCTCTCTTAGAGGGTGATATCGATACGGGCAAGAGCCTGATTAAAGACTACCTCAATGCCACTGAGGCTTTTGCTATCGTTGCCGATCAGCTTCACAAAGATGAAAAAAGCATTCGACGCATGCTGGGACCGACCGGCAATCCAACTCTGAAAAATTTCATCGGCATCCTGAAGGCATGTAGTGGCACGGAGCATTTAGATTTGAAAATCTGTCACCACTAAAATTGGGAGTAAAGGCAAGGTGAATTTATTGGAAGTGGCGATATTCAGTAAGGGCCTGTAAAGTATTTTGTGTAAATGGCCCGCCGGTCAGAGTAGTGGCATCCGCCCTTCAAACATAATCGAAAACTGATTCAGTGCCGATCGCCAATGGTGGATCGGCATTGTCCATTTCTTTGAGATATTCTGCAACGCCAAGTACAGCAGCTTGAACATTGATTCATCATTAGGGAACGAGCCCCGGTTTTTCGTCACCTTGCGCAGCGACATGTTGACTGATTCAATGGCATTGGTCGTGTAGATTGCCTTGCGAATATCTGGTGGGTAGGAGAACAGCGGCGTGATCCGCTCCCAGTTGTTCCGCCAAGACTTGCCGATCGTCGGGTGGCTACCGTTCCACTTTTCCTCAAACAATTCGAGATGATATTCCGCTTCTTCGACGGTCGGTGCGGAGTAGATCGCTTTCAGGTCGGCTGCGACTTCCTTACGCTGCTTCCAGGATACATAGTTCAGACTGTGGCGCACCATGTGGACGATGCAGAGCTGAACTTGTGTCTCCGGGAAAACCGTCTCAATGGCTTCGGGGAACCCCTTGAGGCCATCGACACAAGCGACAAAGATATCTTTCACGCCACGGTTCTTTAGTTCAGTCACAACCTGAAGCCAGAACTTGGCTCCTTCGGTCTCGGCGGTCCATATCCCGAGGACTTCCTTAAGGCCGTCCATGTTGACGCCAACCGCCAGATACACCGCCTTATTGATGACCCGGCTGTCCTGGCGGACTTTAACGCGAATGGCATCAAGATAGACGATCGGCCAGACCTCATCCAGCGGCCGATTCTGCCAGAGGATGATCTCCTCCTGAACGGCCTTGGTCACCTGCGAAACCAGCGTCGGTGAAATATCAACACCGTACATCTCTTCCAGGTGTGCCTGAATATCGCGGGTGGTCATGCCTCTGGCATACAGGGCGATAATCTTGTCATCGAACCCGGTGAAGCGACTCTGCCCCTTTGGGAGAATAACCGGTTCAAAACTAGAATCACGGTCGCGGGGGACGGTAATGTCGAGATTGCCGAACTCCCCCTTAACTTTCTTCTGGTAGCTGCCGTTTCGGGCATTACCGGTTTTATTGTTCGAGGGAGCGTTCTTCTCATAGCCAAGATGGTCGGTTATCTCGGCCTGCATGGCTCGCTCCAGCAGTTGCTTGGTCAGTTGTTTCAGTAGCCCGGTTTCCCCGATGAGATCTTCAGGATTCTTGTCATCCTTCATCAGGGCATCGAGCAGGTCTTTGGGAATGGTCATCAGTGCCTCCAGTGGTTACGGGTTGTAACCGACTGAGACCATTTACACAAAGTTTTTTACACCCTCCTTGAGCCAAGTTATTAATTTTGCATAAAAAACTATTCTGAATTACATTAATAAATTAAGGGTGTTCTGACTTTCGACAAATCTCAATAAACTCCACCAGGGGCTAAGACGAGCATGCTGAAACGACTTGCCATAATTATCTTGTCTGCATTTTTTCTCATTCTTGGGTGTGCATTACCTCTCTTTGCTCAGAATCCCTCACCTCAAACAGACTTATCATCCAGCCAAACCAAGCAACAGATTATACTTACACCCGAAGAACAAGCCTGGCTATTGGCGCATCCCGATATCCAACTCGGCTACACCGACGTGTTTGAACCTCAAGTCATCATCAATCCCGACGGCAGCTATAGCGGCATATTGGTCGATTTTCTTGAGGAGTTCTTGAGGAGTTGAACCGGCGACTGGGGACCCGCATCGGTCTGAGGATTGATCCTCTTCCTGAGTTGCTCCGCAAAGCCCAGGCAAAAGAGGTTGACGGTATCCTTGAAATCCATCCGGAATATGCTGACAAACTTGGATTGCTAAAAAGTGACGGTTACCTGACCGCCTATCCGGCTGTCTTTGCCCGCCGGAACGTTTCTTTTGCAGGGCCAGAAGATTTTGCCGGTAAGAGAGTTGCGATTATAGATAAGGTCTTTTTTTCGGAGAAGCTACTTCAGCAATATGGAGAACAGACGACAATCCTGAAAGTGAAGGATGCTTTGGCGGGGATAAAAAGCGTCAGCGAGGGAGAGGCGGACCTGTTTATCGGGGTCAGTTTCAACTCCTATTACATTACGAAATTTCATTTATTTGATGTTGTCTCAAAGTACATCTTCGAAGATTACCCTGACCGATTTGGCGTCGCTGTCCGGTCGGACTGGCCAGAGCTTGTCCCGATTCTGAACAAGGGGATTTCAAACTTTTCGCAGCATGAGCTCGATACCATCGTGGCCAGGTGGGTTCAACTCCCCCAACTAGAAGGCACCATAGTGCTCACGCCCGAAGAACGGACCTGGCTGGCAGCACATCCGAAAATCACACTGGGAGGGGGTATCTTTGCTCCTCTTGATTTCATCGATTCAAAAGGGAAGGCCGCAGGGCTCGGCCCCGATTATGCTAGATTGATCAGCAGTCTGCTGGGGATCGAGTTTGAATACGTGTCAGGCGACTGGGCGAAAATTCAGGAAATGGCCAGACAGAAGCAGATCGACGGTATTCGCTTACTCTTCAAAAACGAAGAGCGAGAACAATACCTGAATTTCTCCGAGTCCTATTCGACACTTCAGCACGCTATCCTGACACTTAAGTCATCAGCCGAGATCCTTTCGTTGCAGGACTTGTCCGGTAAGCGCGTCGGGACCATGAATGCTGTGTACGCACAGAGATACATGCAAAAGCATTACCCTGATATCGTTCTGGTTGCTTATCCAAGCGTTGAAGACGCTCTTCAGGCAGTGGCTAACGGAGACGTGGAGGCAGCGGTTGTTTCCCTTGCGGTCGCCGGTGCCGCCATGGATCGATTGTTTATAACCAACCTCAAAGTATCCGCCTTGGCGTTTGAACTAGCCGAAAAGGTACATCTCGGCATTCGGAAGGACTGGCCAGAATTTACCACAATCATCAACAAAGCGATTAAGGCTATTCCTGTTGAAAAGCATTCCGAGATTAAGGGTCGCTGGGTTTCTCACGATTACGTGGACAATAGAAAACAATTGGAGCTTACTCCGCAAGAACAGGCCTGGCTATCAGCGCATCCGAAAGTTTCCATTGCATATCCTGGTGGTTATCCTCCCTATAGTTTTCAGGATCAGCAAGGGCGATTCAAAGGTATTTCAGTTGATTATGTTAATGAGATTGCCCGGCGGACCGGTCTCAAGCTGAAAGTTTACCCGGATGGAAATTGGGAGAATCTCTATTCAGCTGCCCTGCAGCGCGAGGTGGATGTTGTCGGAGGTATTATCAGGCGGCCGGAGCGTGACGAGTGGTTTGCGTTTACTAAACCTTACCTTTCAACCGCACAATACATTATCACCCGTAAAGATCAATCAGGCATTCGGCATCGAAATGATATCGCAGGCAAAACAATTGCCCTGGTCAAGGGCTATGCAACGACCCGGTCTTTGCTTGAGGAGTTTCCGACGGTCAAACCCTATTACGTCGACAATGTAATGGCTGCGTTTGAGGCAGTCAGTTTGGGGCATGCCGATGCTTGCCTTGGTGTTATGGGAGCTGCCCAGTATTTTATCGCTGAGAAAGGGATTCAGAATCTCCGATTTGCTGTCATGTTCTCCGAAGAAATTACTGATTGGCGTATCAGTGTCCGAAAAGACTGGCCTGTCTTGCAGGCAATTTTTGATAAGGCGCTGGCATCCATTTCAGATGATGAGCGTCATAAGATCTTTTTACGCTGGACCTCTTTGGAGGTCGCACAGGCCGAGGCTGTCAAATCCGTAAAAGGGACGCTGAAATTGACAGAACGGGAACAGGCCTGGCTGGCCCAGAACCACAGTGTTCAGGTGCGTGTGGTTAATATCCCCCCCTATATCTTCCATAAAAAAGACGCCGATCCGGTAGGAATGTCGATTGATTATCTGAAACTTATCTCGGAACGTAGCGGGGTAAAATTTGAGTATGTTCCTTCCGGAAAATCATTTCCAGAGGCGCTCGCTGGACTCAAAAGCCACCAGGGCCCTGACCTTGTGCCGTTGATAACACAGACCCCGGACCGGGCGCAGTCGATCCTTTTTAGCAAGGATTATCTTCACTCACCGTTTGTGATTTTCAACCACGTAGATGATAAAGAATTTATTTCTGAGATCACTGATCTTGTCGGTAAGAAAATAGCCCTGCCGAGGGGACAGCTCGTTCATGAAAGAATCAAGAGCGAGTATCCGGAGCTCAATCTGGTGCTTTTTGATAATGATGCCCAGGCCATTGATGCGGTAGCCACCGGGCAAGCCGAGGCCTATATCGGTAATTTGACCCTCGCGTCTTATCTTATTCCAGATAGGGGGCTTATAGATCTGAAGATAGCCGGCACTAGCCCCTTTGGCGATCAGGTGTTCTCAATGGGCATCCGCAACGATTGGCCCGAACTCGCCAGTATCATTAACAAGGGCTTTGCCAGCATATCACCGGAGGAACGAGCTAATATTCGCAACAAATACCTCTCTATAAAATACGAACATACAGAAGCGGCTGTCATCTTAAAATGGGTGTTGATTATTGGCAGTGTGGC
>CAMYNR010000005.1 GCA_947259715.1 uncultured Desulfuromonadales bacterium | reverse complement strand
ATCCAGACGATTTTCACCAACGCCCTGGAGTCTGCCCCGGGCAGTGTCAGTCAGGTCCGGGAGTGCGCCGGCCAGCTGATGATTCAGGCCAAGGGTGATGGGCTGCCGACCTTTATTGTCGGCCATGTCACCAAGGATGGCTCCATCGCCGGACCGCGGGTTTTGGAGCACATGGTCGACACCGTCCTCTACTTCGAAGGGGACCCCGGGCATCCTTATCGAATCCTGCGGGCGGTAAAAAATCGCTTCGGTTCGACCAATGAAATCGGTGTTTTTGAGATGCAGGAACAGGGCCTGCGCGAAGTGAGCAATCCCTCGGAATTGTTTCTCGCCGAACGTCCAACCCAGAGCGCTGGCAGTGCCGTGGTTCCAACCCTGGAGGGCAGCCGGCCGATTCTGGTTGAACTGCAGGCACTGGTCTCGAGCAGCTCCTTCGGCACTCCGCAGCGCACCGCTATCGGCATCGATCACAAGCGGGTCGCCCTGCTGGTGGCGATTCTGGAAAAAAAGGTGGAGCTCTCGCTGGCCGGACAGGACATCTTTCTCAACGTCGCCGGCGGTGTCCGCCTGGATGAACCGGCCGTCGACCTGGGAGCGATCGCCGCGCTGGCCTCCAGCCATCTGAATAAAGTCATCGACGAAAAAACCCTGGTCTTCGGCGAAGTCGGCCTGACCGGTGAGGTGCGCGCCGTCTCCCGGCCGGAACTGCGTGTCAAAGAGGCCGCCCGGCTCGGCTTCAGCCGCTGCGTGCTGCCGCAGGGCAATCTGAAAAACCTCGAGGCCCCGGCATCGATACAATTGATCGGCGTACGCCATGCCGGTGAGGCATTGGACGCGATCTTCATTTAACCGTGAAAGGGTGAGACCATGTCAGGCAGACTGACCCATTTTGACAAAGAAGGCAAAGCGATCATGGTTGACGTCGGCGATAAGCTGTCGACCAAGCGGGAAGCACTAGCGGCAGGAGAGGTCCGCATGCGTCCAACCACCCTGCTGCGGATTCTCGATCAGCAGGTGGAAAAGGGCGATGTTTTCGCCGTTGCCAGGCTGGCCGGCATCATGGGAGCGAAACAGACCGCCAGCCTGATCCCGCTCTGCCATCCGTTGTCCCTGAGTTCCGTGGAAGTCGACTTCAATTGCGACCCTCAACAGGGCATTATCCATATCGGCGCGCTGGCTAAAGTGAACGGTCCAACCGGCGTAGAGATGGAAGCGCTGACTGCGGTATCGGTTGCCGCGTTAACCATCTATGATATGTGCAAAGCGATCGACAAAGAGATGGTCATCGGCGAAATCCGTCTGCTGAAGAAAACCGGCGGTAAAAGCGGCACCTTTGAGCGCAAGGAATAACCAGGCCCGAGACCGGAAAAGGGCCAGCCTCCCAACCTCAAAAGATTTCGGATAATGTTATGGAAAAATCCACTTTTCGCATCCGCAAAAGCTTCCTTCTGCCCCTCGGCCTGGTGGTCCTGTTGACCCTGGCTCTGCTGATCAGCTGTATCCTGATGGGGCTGCCGCTGGCCAAGAACATCATTCTTGGCGCTTTTATGGTGCCGGTGGTGATTCTTTTTGCCGAAAGCAGCTGCCGCCGGGTCAGCATCGACGAGGATGGCGTGCAGATCGACAAACTGTTTCGCAGCAAACGCCTGAACTACCCCGAGTTGACCGCCATCGACACCGTACGGGTCCGCAAGCGAGCCTTCGTCAGCCTCAGCAGTGAAGAGCACTTCTTCATATTTTCAAATAGTTATGCCAATTTCGGCACCCTGCTCAAACTGCTCCTGGAAAAAGCGCCACCGCCGGTGGTCAGCGCCGAGACCCGGGAGCTGGCAGCAAATCCACCAGAAAAGAGCAGCGATATCTTCTCCGCCTGGCTGGCGGTGGCGATCCTGATTTTAATTCTTTACGTACAATTGAGGGGCGCATTCTGAAGGGCTTTTGCGTTATGATAGAAAGCAATTTCCGTGAAACTCTGACTTTTCAAGGGTGACTTTATGGACCAAACAGTCTTGGCTGAATTCAAACTCTTGTTGCAATCGCAAATGGATGCTCTGTTGCAGGATGCCGGCAAGACGGTTTCGGGAATGACGGAAGAAAAAACCAACTTTCCTGACCCCACCGACCGCGCCTCGCTGGAGTCGGACCGTAACTTCGAACTGCGCATCCGCGATCGCGAGCGCAAACTGATCAACAAGATCCGCGAGGCCCTGGAGCGGATCGAGGAGGGCAGCTTCGGCCTTTGCGAAAGCTGCGAAGAGGAAATCGGTGTCCAACGGTTGAAAGTTCGCCCGGTGACCACCCTTTGCATCGAGTGCAAAACCGAACAGGAGCGCCAGGAAAAGATCGGCTGACAGAGCGAAGGATAAATCAATGACCGGCTTCAGCAGCATCTGCAGCGAACGCGCAGATGCTGCTGCGTTTTGACCTTCGCGGCCGAAGCAGGAGCAGCCATGGAAACAACCAATCGCCGCCTGGCCCAGCTGACCCTGCTCTCCCAACTGGGCCAAGGACTGAATGCAGCATCCGACCTTGACGGGCTCTGTACCTCCATCAGCCGGATCCTGCTCGAGCACAGCGATGCCTGCGGGGTCATCATCCGTCCCCGCCAGTACGGCAACCCACCCCCACAAAGCTACTACTGCACCATCGAATCGGTCGACCCGGCGCTGAAAATTTTCTTCCTGCAGCAGGAAAGTCAACTCAGTGGAAAAACCCTGCACAAAGGGCGCAGCCAACTGCATTTCCCCCTGTCAAATGCCCCTGACCGGCAACTCCCGGCGTCTATCTTCTCGCTGCCCCTGAAGGTGCATGATCGGATCTTCGGCACCCTCAGCCTGCTTGGCGGCTCACCCCAGGCTGGTCTGCCCTTCACCCCCGACCAGCAGGAGCTGTTTCTCAGCTGCGGCTTTCAGATCGCCCAGACGATGGAACAGCTGGTCACCATGGCCCGCCTGCGGCAAGTTTCTGCGTCTGACTTTCAGCGCCTGCAGGATCTCTCCCTGCTCTACCGGATTACCCAGCTGCTGCACAGCACGCTGGCGACCAATGAACTCTTCCACCTGATCCTTTCACTGCTGGTTTCGCCGGATGGGGGTGGCTTTCACCGGGCCATGCTGTTTATGGTCAACAGGCGGGGCGGCACCCTGCAGGGGATCCTCGGCATGACCCAGGAATCGGCCAGCTGGCTGCTGCCCGACGGTTTGCCGCCGGTCAACGCACCCGCCTTCCCGATCCCGGCAGATGTCCAGAAAGCACAGCGCAACGCGCCCTTCTCCCGGGAAGTGATGCAGCAACGCCTGCTGATTGAGGACAGCGACAGCTGCCTGGCCAGGGTTGCCCGCGAACAAAAAGCGGTCCTGGTCAGTCAGCATCCTGGCGATGGTCATTCGGATGACCATCTCTGCAGGCAAATGCAGATGGGCGACCATGCCTGCGTGCCGCTGATCAGCCGCGGAAAAACCCTCTGCGTCCTGGCGGTTGACAACGCCACCAGCCCCAATCCGATCGACGGCGATCGACTCAGATTTCTGGAAATGTTTGCCGGCCAGGCCGGGATTGCCCTCGACAACGCCCAACTGCTGCAACGGATTGAAACTGCCCACAATAATCTGCGCGAAGCTCAGGACCAGCTGCTGCAAAAGGAGAAGCTGGCGACTGTCGGAGAGATGTCGGCGTCGATTGCCCATGAGCTGAAAAATCCGCTGGTTTCGGTTGGCGGCTTTGCGCGGCGCCTGACCCGCTCCCTCGAGCCGGAGAGCCCCAGCCATCAATATGCCAGCGTCATCCTGCAGGAAAGCGAGCGACTCGAAGCGATGCTGGATGATATTCTGGCCTTTTCGAAACAGCGACTGCTTTGCATCCGTGGCTACCAGCTGGACGCGGTGCTGGACAGGGCCCTGTTTCTGGAAGGGGAACTGCTGCAACGGGCAGGCATTTACCTGAAACTGGAGAAAGCGGAGGGACTGCCGCAGCTGCAGGGCGATGCCGGGCAACTCGAGCAGGTGTTTATCAATCTCATCAGCAATGCCAGGCAGGCGATGCCGGAAGGTGGGGAATTGCAGATCAACATCCGCCACTGTCTGCTCCGCGGGGAACCGGCCATCCGGGTCGAGATCAGCGACACCGGGGGCGGCATACCAGCGCAACAGATGCGCAATATCTTTAATCCGTTCTTTACCACCAAGGAGGCCGGCACCGGCCTCGGCCTGCCGATCAGCCATCGCATCATAGAGCATCATCAAGGTGAAATTGCCGTTATCAACACCGACCATGGTGCTTGCTTCAGTGTCACATTGCCGGTTCAGCTGCGCCGGCTCAGCGCCGACCCGCTCGGCTACCGACAACCCGGCCCGGCAACGCCGGCTGACGAAAGAGCCCAGAAATAATAAAGCGGCCAGGGAAAATTTCCTGACCGCCTTTGCTGGCATCTCAGTCCGAGCGCTGCTTCTTCGGCCAGGGGGCACGCCGTTCCGGCCCGGCATAGTCTTTCTGCTGCTGATAATTACGCAGCTGGGTTCTGTCCGCTGTCACCTCGACCCAGCCATCGGCCCGCTTGAAACGCTTGATTCTACCGGTAGCGATCAAAACATCGAGGACATCATTGCTGACTTCACTGGCTGTGCCATCCTGATAGATGACGCTGATCAATAGAGCTCCCAAGCAAACTCCTCATGAGGAAACAGTTAACTTTTCATTTCTTTAAGAAAGACTAACCTAAAAGCGGGGGCTTGTCAGCTAAAAAAGTAAGCCTCTCGGGTTGAGCTGAAAGCCGACTTCCCGATTCTCGAGCAAAATCCTTGCAGAACATATCTTCGATTGCCGACTTTTTGACTTAGAGACATCTTCATAGCACTTTTTTTCTTGACATAAACCCTAGACTCTGTAAAATCTCAATCAATCAAGTGACTTGTCACTTGGAAGCCCGGCGATACCCCCCCTCCATCGCCGGGCTTTTATTTTATCCGGTTTTCATTTGCCCCCACGATCCGCCCAAGCGATCCACTGTCAGTGCTTGAGAGTGACAGCCAAGCAAGTATACTGTCAATTAGTCTCGTTACAATTTTCGCGTCGATAAATCCACTCCAAGGTTAAAACACCGCCATGAAAAAGCACCTGAACATCTGTATCCAGATCGAGGAAACAGTCGGCAGGATTTACCGGAAAATGGCCACCTCAGAACGGATCACTCCCAGGGTCCGGCAAGCCCTGCAGGTGCTGGCCAATGACGAGGATGATCATGCCAGTCAGCTGCGTTTTGCCGGGCGTTTTCCGGAAAATTCCCTGGTCACGAGCCCGCCAAAAGCGGACCAAAGAGCCCAGGAGCTGCTCACCCAGGCGAAACATATATTAGCGAAAATTGACCAGATTGAGGTCGACGACCAACAGGCGATCAGTATTGGTGTTGAGTTGGAGAAGAAATTCAGCGAGGTTCACATCGCCAATTCCTTCGAGTTTAAAGAGCAGAGCCTCAAAGAGATGTTTGCCGCCATGGCACGCGGGGATGATGAGCACTGTCAGCGCCTGCTCGAGCTGCAGCAGGAGCTGCTCAGTTCTTGAAAAGGGCGCCAGCGCTCAGCACACTGCACTGGCTGATTCAGGCCAGATAACAATCCTTACCCGTTCAGCAAATCCGCGGCAGCTGCTCCCCGGCCAGCATCTCAATGGCACGGGTGCCACCGACCGCGGTCTGCATCATCACCCGGCCGACCGACGAAGCAACCACCTCGCCGATAATCGCTGCCCCCTGCCCCTCCGGCTGAGAGGTCATCAGCGCCAGGGCGGCCTCGGCCTGCTCTGCGGCAACGAGGACCAGCAATTTACCCTCATTGGCAACAAACAGAGGATCGAGCCCGAGGATGGCACAGGCCCCGGCCACCGGCTCATTGACCGGCAAGCTGGACTCCTGCAGACAGATATCCACCCCCGACTGCAGGGCAATCTCCTTCAAAGTCGTCGCCACCCCGCCGCGGGTCGGGTCGCGCAGCACATGCACAGCAGAACCCACCTCAGCGAGAAGCTTGCTCACCAGATGATTGAGGGCCATGCTGTCGCTGGCGATATCGCTCTGCAGATCCAGCCCTTCCCGGCTGGCCAGCACCGCCATACCATGATCACCGATGCTGCCGTTGATAATCACCTTATCACCTGGCTTGGCAGCGCTGCCGCTGATTTGCAGATCATTCTCAAACACCCCGATTCCCGAGGTGTTGATAAAGATCTTGTCGCCCTTGCCGCGTGGCACCACCTTGGTATCTCCGGTGACGATTTTCACCGCCGCATGGTCAGCAGCAGCCTTCATCGCTTCGAGGATCAGACGTAAATCGCCAAGCGGCAAGCCTTCCTCTAAAATCAGGCCGACACTGATCGCCAAGGGCCGGGCGCCGCTCATCGCCAGGTCGTTAACCGTCCCGTTGATCGCCAGATCGCCGATGTTGCCACCGGGG
>CAMYNR010000004.1 GCA_947259715.1 uncultured Desulfuromonadales bacterium | reverse complement strand
GCAAGGCGATAAAGCGAGGAATGTCTGAGCCGCAGGCGAGTTTTGCGAGCGCGCCTTGCCACCCTGCAGTGCAGGGAACACGCCGCGCTTTATGGCGGGCAAGGAGGTCGGGCGCCCTTTTCTGCTTACTCTTTTGTGGCGTAACAAAAGAGTAAGGCGGCGTGCGGGGCCGCCACCCCGCGACCTTGATTTTGCCTTTTCGATCTGAATGCCTGCTCGAGCCACGGAAATATATTTCCCATTTTCCCCACCCATTCCTCTATAATCCCTCCCCATGCTCGACTATCTCACCCCCGACAGCATCGATCAGCTGCGCTACGCCATCGCCGACGCCGGCGGCAACGAAATCTTCGTTCTCGCCCAGACCGACGCCGAACTCCGAGTGGTGCAGATTGAGGTGCTGGCGCGTGGTTCCGAAACCGCCGTTCCGGCGATTCTGCAGACCTGTGGATATGGCGATATCGTTATCCACAACCACCCCTCGGGCGACCTGCGACCCTCAGGCGCAGACATTGAAATTGCCGCGCAGTTTGGCTCTCTTGGGGTCGGTTTTTACATTGTGAACAACGCTGTGGATAACCTCTACCGGGTTGTGGAAGCCTTTGCCGCCAAGGACGAACAGAAACTTTCTGCCGCGCAGGTTGCCGAATGGCTGGGTCCCGCCGGGGTGATTGCCAACAAGCTGCCCGATTATGAAGAACGTCCCGAACAGCTGCGCATGGCCTTTGCCGTCGCCGATGCTTTTAATCAGCACAAAGTGGCGGTCGTCGAAGCCGGAACCGGTACCGGTAAAAGCCTGGCCTACCTGATCCCGGCCCTGCTCTGGGCGAAAGCGAATACCGAGCGGGTGGTGGTTTCGACCCGCACCATCAACCTGCAGGAACAACTGATCCGCAAGGATCTGCCGTTTCTGCAACGCGCCACCGGCCTGGAGTTTCGCGCCGTCCTGGTTAAGGGGCGCAGCAACTACCTTTGCTGGCGGCGCAGCGAGAACGCCGGCCGCGAGCTGGGCCTTTTCGACCAGCAGCAGGTCGACGAGATTCAGCAGATTCTGGCCTGGGCCGAAACCACCCGGGACGGCTCCAAGGAAGACCTGGCTTTTATCCCCAGCTATCAGGCCTGGGAAGAAGTCTGCTGCGAAGCTGATCAGTGCGCCCGGGTGCGCTGCTCCCACTACAGTCGCTGCTTCTTTCACAAAGCCCGTCGGCAGGCGGCGCGCGCCGATATCCTGGTGGTCAATCACGCCCTGCTGCTGTCCGATCTGGCGCTGCGCCATCAGACCAGCAACTATTCGGCGACCGCGGTACTACCACCCTTCGATCGGGTTATCCTCGATGAGGCTCATCATCTTGAGGATGTCGCCACCAGCTACTTTTCCGCTCAGATTACCCGCTTTACCTTTTCCCGGGTACTGAACCGCCTGCGCCACCCGCGCAAACCGAATCAAGGGCTGCTGCCGCGCCTGCTCGATCAGCTCTCGCGTGAGCTGCCTGATTCTGAGGATAAGCTCTACCGAGCGTTGCACGCCAGGATAGAAGGACTGATCGCCAGGCGCCAGCAGTTATACGAAACTGCCGTGGAGGAACTGCAGAGGATCGGCGAAGAGCTGCCGGAAGCTCTAGGCAAACAGGTTACCAGCCAATTCGAGCTGAAACATCGCGTTTTGCCGGACTTTCTCCAAACCGGCGCATGGCAGCAGATCAGCGCAGGCAGCGAACGGCTGCGCAACGACAGTCATGAGCTGGCTGAAGGGATCCTTGATCTGCTGCGCGATTGCGACGCCCTGCCGGAAACCGTCGCCGACAAGCTCAACTCTTCGCTGGTCGATCTGCGCGGTATCGCCGGACGACTGGAGGGGCTGGCTGCTGACCTCGGCTCTTTCCAGGCCGCTGGCAGCGACAGCTGCGTCTGGCTGGAAATCAAGGAGGGGCGGATCGGCCGCGGCAAAGGACTGATCACCAGCCTTTGCCAGGCCCCCCTCGAGGTCGCCGACAGCCTGCACAAAGCGCTGTATGAGCGCTTTCAGACCCTGGTGATGACCAGCGCAACCCTGACGGTGGCCGGAGCGTTCGGCTACTTTCAGACGCGGGTCGGGCTTGATCGGGTTGAGCCTGAGCGGCTGATCGAGCTGAGCCTCGATTCCCCCTTTGATTATCAGCGTCAGGCGCTGGTGGCCGTCCCGACCGACCTGCCGGAACCGGGCAAACCCGGTTTCAATGAAGCGGTCCGCGATGCCGTCGAAAAGGCCCTGCAGGCCAGTGGCGGCCGCAGCTTCGTGCTGTTTACCTCCTACGCCCTGCTCCGCCAGGTCCATGAAGGGGTCGCTCCGGTCCTGGAAGCCCAGCGGCTGCGCTGCCTGCGCCAGGGTCAGGAGAATCGCCACCGGCTATTGAAACGCTTTGCCGAAGAGGAAACCAGCGTCCTGTTCGGCACCGATTCCTTCTGGGAGGGGGTTGATGTGCCCGGCCGCTCACTGGAGCAGGTGATCATCGCCCGGCTGCCCTTCAAGGTGCCAACCGAACCGGTCCTGGAAGCACGCGCTCAAGCGATTGAACAGCGCGGCGGCGATCCATTTATGGAGTACACCGTACCCCAGGCGGTGATCCGCTTTAAGCAGGGTTTCGGGCGCCTGATCCGCCATCGCAAGGATCGCGGCGTAGTCTTGATCCTCGACTCCCGGGTCATCAGACGTGGCTATGGGCGCCTGTTTTTACGTTCTCTGCCGCCAGCCCCGGTCATCAAGGGAGCCAGCGCTGAAGTTTTTAAAACCTTAACTGAATTCTTTGCCGACGATAGGATGAAACAATGAGCAAGTGCCTGAAGTTATTGAGTGGATTAACGTTTCTCCTGCTGCTGATCGGCAGCGACAGCGGCCAGATTTTCCATAAACTGCGCCCGAACTCGGTGGTTCTGGCCTTTGGTGACAGCCTCACCGCCGGCAAGGGGGTGCCGCAGAACCGGAGCTACCCGGCCCAGCTGGAAGACCTGATCGCCCGCAAGGTCGTCAATGCCGGGGTTTCAGGAGAAACCAGCGCCGAGGGGGCCAGCCGCCTGCCCTCCCTGCTTGACCAGCATGAACCCGATCTGCTGCTGCTCTGTCACGGTGGCAACGACCTGTTGCAGAAGCTTGACAAGCAGCAGCTGCAGGAAAACTTGCAGCGCATGTTTGAAGCCGCCAACCAACGCGGCATCCCGGTGGTCATGATCGCCGTTCCCCAGCCGAGCCTGCTGGTCAAGGACGCAGCGCTATATCAGCAACTGGCGGAAAAGAACAATATTCCGCTGGTTGAAGATATCCTTGGCACCCTGTTGAAGGATCCCCAATATCGCAGCGATCAGTTTCATCTCAATGCCGCTGGCTACGCCCGGCTGAGCAAAGCCGTCGCCGACAAATTGCATGAATTAAGGGCGATCTGAGTCACTTCCGGGGCATCCCGGCAACCAGCCTCACCAGGACCCTGGACACTGTCGACAAGTTGACAAGAGAGAGTGCTTGGATAGACTTCTGAGACAAGGTTCTATGCCGAAAACTCAGCAAGAGGAGGTGCCCATGCCCCAGGAATTCAGCCATCAACAAGCGATCAAAATGGCCGTCGAAAATGAAAAAGAGATGATGTGTTTTTACCAGCGGGCGGCGGAAATGGCCGGCACCCCATCAGGGAAAAAGGTCTTTGAACAGCTGGCCAAAGACGAGCAGGATCACGTCAATGAATTCTTTCGCCACTACAAGGGTAAGGAGATCGGCTCAATCGAAGAATTCATGAGCTCGCCTTGCCAGTGGAGCGAGGCAATGGTAAAAGAACTCAACCAGCTGGTCGATGGCCAGGTGAAGGAACGCCGGGCGCTGGAAATCGCCATGCAGAAAGAGCAGCAGCTTGAGCAGAGCCTGCGCAATACGGCCAAGCAGATCGTCGATCCGGGGGTGCGCCTGCTGTTTGACCAGATGGCCAAAGAAACCCGTAACCATTTTGAAGTGATCGAATCTGAATATGCGCACCTCATGGGGATGGTGCACGAGACCGATATCGACACTTACGTCAGGGAATAATCAGCATGCACAAAGGCTTGTTAGCAGCGGTGGCCGTGGTATTTTGTTGCGCGGGTGCCGTCTATGCGGACCGGGACTATCTTGAGTTCCAACGGATTTTGGATCAGAACTGCAGTAAGTGCCACACCCGGGAGCGGATCGAGCAGGCCATGCAGAGCGGCCGGGATTTTGATCAGGTGCGGAAAAAGATGCTGCGCTTCGGTGCTCAGCTTTCGCCCAACGAACAGCAGGTTCTCGGCGTCTTCTGGACCGCAGAACAGAAACAACCATCCTTGAGCGCAGAGGCTGGTCCCACGGTGAGCAGCGATCCCCTCGGCGAATATCGGGCGGTGCTGGAACGCCGCTGCACCGGCTGTCACGGTTTGGAACGGGTGGAAGAGGCGATGATGGCCGGCCGCTCCATCGATGATCTGGTTGAGATGATGCGCCAGCGCGGTGCCATCATTACCGAGTCGGAGGAGAAAGTGCTCGGGACCTTCTGGGGGGAGCCATTAAAAAAGAAACAACCCAAGCCACAGCCTGAATAGCTTCTCTGCTGAATCGCCATAAGATTTTTTTTTCGCCGTCGCTGAGCTTTCAGCGACGGTTTTTATTGTTCTGTCATTGATGGAGGGGATCGTGCGACGGATTAAAGATTGGCCGGCCGATGAGCGGCCACGGGAAAAGCTTCTCTCCCTGGGTGCGGACAAACTGACCGATGCCGAACTGCTCGCCCTGATTATCCGCACCGGCGATGCCGGCAGCGGCACCAGCGCCGTCGACCTGGCCCGCGGCCTGCTGCGCCGCTTCGGCTCCCTGCGGAAACTGGCCGCTGCCAGCATCGTCGAACTCTGCCAGCAGGCGGGGATCGGTCCGGCCAAAGCCGCTGAACTGCAGGCCTTGTTTCAGATCGCCCGCCGCTTTGCCGACCAGCGTCTGCAGCCGGGCCAGCCCTACAGCAGCTCCAGGGACGCTTTCCAACATTTCCACGAGCGGCTCTGCGACTACCGCAAAGAGCTGTTTCTGGCTCTGCTCCTCGACAGCAAGAACCGGCTGATCCGCGAGGTGCAGATCTCCGAAGGCAGCCTGAACGCCAGCATCGTCCACCCCCGCGAGGTCTTCGCCCCGGTGCTGCGCGAGTCTGCATCTGCGATCCTCTTCGTGCACAATCACCCCTCCGGCGACCCCAGCCCAAGCCGTGAAGATATCGACATCACCAAGCGTCTCAAGCAGGTCGGCGACCTGATGGGCGTGCGCGTGCTCGACCATATCATTATCGGCAACGGCGACTATGTCAGTCTGGCGGACCGGGGGTTGCTGTAAAGGCAAGAGAATGCTGAGGCGGGCTCAGTCGAGGTCGTACTCTTTGATTTTATACATCAGCGAGCGCAGGCTGATCTCCAGCAGTTTGGCCGCCTGAGTGCGATTATTGTCGGTGTGGGCCAAGGCCCTGCGGATGTATTTTTTTTCCAGTCGCCGAGCAGCGATTTTCAGAGAAAATTCATCACCATCCAGCTCAGGTTGTCGCCGATCCGCTTTCGGCAGTGGCGGCAACTCGAGGATTTCTTCACGATTAAACAGCAGGGCCTTTTCCAGAAAATTCTGTAATTCGCGAATATTGCCCGGCCAGTGGTCGGCGGCCAGTTGCCGACAGGCGGTCTCACTCAGCTGTGGCGGCGTAAAGCCTTCCCGTTCGGCGATCCGCTCGATGATATGCTCTGCCAAAAGGGGCAGATCTTCTCTGCGCTGGCGTAACGGCGGCAGGTTGATTTCAACCACCGCCAGACGATAAAAAAGGTCGCTGCGGAAAAGTTTTTTCTCCACAGCCTTGAGCAGGTCAATCCCGGCGGCAGCGACCACCCGGGTGTTGATCTTTTCCGCCCTGGTCGACCCGACCTTACGAATTTCTCCCTCCTGCAAGACCCGCAGCAGCTTGGGCTGCAGCTCTAACGGCAGCTCGGCAATTTCATCCAGAAACAGAGTCCCGCCGCTGGCCGCCGAGAACAAGCCCTGCTTTTCTCGTTCGGCGCCGGTAAACGCCCCCTTCAGGTGACCAAACAATTCGCTTTCCAGCAAACCGGGCGAAATGGCGCTGCAGTTAATCGCCAGAAAAGATCCGGATCGGCCACTTTCACTGTGCACCCCCTTGGCAATCAGCTCTTTGCCGGTGCCGGTCTCTCCGGTTATCAGGACGGGAGAATCAGCCTTGGCCGCCGTAGCGACCATCTGCAAAATCCGGCCCATCTCCTGGCTCTGGTGGACTATCTGCTCCAGGCTGAAATCGGACTGTTTGCCGAGAGCGGTTTTCAGGCGCACATTCTCCTGCTGCAACTGCTGCCTCTCTTCAGCCTTGCGCAGGGTCAGCAGAACTTCATCCGGCTTGAACGGTTTCGAGATATAGTCGTAGGCGCCCAGCTTCATGCACTCCAGAGCAGTATCCACGCCGCCATAGGCGCTCATCATGATGATGGTGCTCTGCAGCCGCTGAACC
>CAMYNR010000003.1 GCA_947259715.1 uncultured Desulfuromonadales bacterium | reverse complement strand
TATTCTAATCAGTATCGGAGCGCAGCAGAATTTCGGTTTTTTCCCACCGATTTCCGAAAGCGCCCGTGAAGTGTTGGGAGCTTCTCCTCCCACCCGGTTGATCAGCATTGCCCTGGTCGTTTACAGCTTCTCGGCACTCGTCCTGATTCTCTCACGGATGATGGGGGGCTCGGATACCTATCGCGGGTGGGCTCACCTCGGCTACCTGTCGGGGTTTTATGCCTTTTACTATTACGCCGAGGCCCTTCCCGATAACTTCTGGGCTATCTTCGTCGCCGGACTGACCATCATGGCGCTGGAGTATTACCTCATCTGGACATACTGCAGTGATGCCATCCGCAAAGAAAAAGAGATACTGCAACGACTTCAACTTTAGTGCTCTGCGCGGCTGATCCTGTCCTGCCTTCCGCCCCCCTCTTGCGCTTTCCGGTAGCGCCGTTCCTGCCCTTATTTTATCTGTATATTTTCCCTATACGCGACGCCACTTCCCTGTTTGTCTAGCCATATCAGTGCCTTAGAGAGCGACCTCCAGTGAGGCCTGAAAGCGTGGGGCTATTTATGTATGTATTTGCTATACGTATTGAACCTCGGGGAATTTTGCCCTTTCTGTTGCAAAGAACAAAACTCCAGTAAAAACAGTTGGTTATGAAAAATAGGGTGAAAAGCTAAGAGTTGGCACATTGACTGCTACTAAGTTTAGGCAGGAAGCATAAACTCCGCAGGCTAACTGTCATTGTATTGTGGAATGCCCGGAGAATACCGCACGTTCCACCTGCATTAAAGGAATTTTGTTATGCAAAAAATAACCAGACTGACTTTGGCCATTCTGATCGTTGGGGGCGGGGCGTCGTTTGCTTCAGATTCGCTTGTGAGGCAGGGGAGCTCCCTTGGAGTGCAGTTGTTTCTGGCATTTCTGGCCATCATCGTTATTTTTCAACTGCTGCCGGGATTGACCTTGTTCGTCAATATGGTCCGGGAACTGTTCCGAAGGGTCCCCCGGAAGCCGGCGGTCGCTTCTTATTGCAGATCAGGATGCAGGGTCTCGCGAGCAGATGAAAAAGCTCTTTTCCGGCGCGGATTACAGGGTTAAAACCGCGCAATCGGTCGTGGAGGTTTTGCGGGACATCCTGAGAAACAACATCCAGGTCTTGTTGCTGGGGATCGAGTTTGACAACATGCTGGCTGTCGAGTTGATTCCATTGTTGAAAAAGTGCAATCCGGAATTGACGATCATACTTGTTTCCGATGAGGATTCACTCCCTCTGCTGCGCATGGTTCGCCGCGAGGGAATCTTCTTCCATGCCCTCAAGCCGGTGGCTCAGGAAGACCAGGAAGAGTTGCAGCTTGCGGTGCAATGTGCCTTTTCCAGGCGTCCACCCGTTCAGACCGGCCTGCCACGGTGGTTGCAGCACGCCGAGATCATGGTCTGATGTCGTGAGCATGGAGAGGGCCCTGCATACGCTACCCGATGCGGAGGCATCGGCGGGCCAGGGCGCGCAGGGCGAATGGATGCTCTGGATATTTCTGGCTTTTTGCGTCCTGATCGGCATGTTCCAAGCCCTGCCGGGATTAAGGTCTCTGGTGGTTCTTAGGTGGCGACTGTTTTGCCGCAAATTGAATATTGACTGCTAACTCGACCGAAACGCCGATGCCTGAAGCACCGTGCGGCCGGTCCTTTCCTGTCTGATGATTGCAGGTTTTTGGCCGCAACCAAAATCATTTCAGAATTAACTGACACGATAAACCAAGACAGTCCGCTCGCGGGGTACAGATCGGGAGTCCTGTGCCGATGAACCGAACCTTTCCCGTAAATTCAAAGAGGAGGTTTTATGAAGCAAGGAACGCGAATCGTGTTATTGGTTGTGCTGCTTCTGGGGATGCTCACTGGGGCCATGGTTTTGGGTCATTATACCGACCGATTCACCGGGCTGGTGATCTGGATGTTTTTGGGGTATTGCGCCATCATTGTCGTTGCCCAGTTGATTTCGGCTCTGTTTGCCATCGGCAGCCTGCTTCAGGAAATGGTCGAGAAAAAGCCTAAGGCGAGAAGGCTTTCATTGCGCTGAGCCTCGCAGCCAGGCCGGCTTTCCCTGTTAGGGCGATGCGGCACGGCAAACATCTTTCCCGCATTGTGCCGGGAGATCAAACAGAAATGGCCCGGAGATTTTTCTCCAGGCCATTTTTATGTCTGGACGATGCGCTGAGAGATGGCCAGGCCGAGACCGGTTCCCTTTTCTTTGGTCGAATAAAAAGGGGTGAAGATTTCGGTGAGAATCTTCGGCGAGACCCCGCCTCCGGTGTCCTGAATGTCGATGGCCACGCACGGCTCTGCCCGGAGGATGCTGCGGTAGGCCCGAACAGTCAGGGTGCCGCCGCCCACCATGGCATGGCGGGCGTTGTCAATCAGGTTGATGAGCACCTGCAGCAGCTTCTGTTCATCCGCAGGGGTCGGGGGGAGGTCTTCCTGGACCTCGAGAATCGTGCGGATATCGGAATTATGAAGGGTTTCGGATGACAGAAGCAGCGCCCGGTCGATGATGTTGGGAATATGGCATTGGGCCACGCAGAGCATCTGCCTTTTGGCAAAGCCGAGAATCTCGGTGAGGAGCTGCTCCATGCGCAAGGTCTCACGGGTGATGATTTGGCAGTATTCCTCGGCTTTCCCCCCGGGCTCGACGATGCGTTTGAGACGGTTGGCGAAGCCTCCTATCGGAACCAGCGGCGTTCTCAACTCGTGAGCGATCGAGGCGGCCATTTCGCCGAGGGCCGCCATCTTTTCGCCCTGAATCAACCTTTCCTGCGTTTCGTGGAGGTCCCGGTACATTGCCTCGATGCGTTGCAGCAGCATGGAGTTTTCCATGGCATTGGTCGCCTGGTTGGCAAAGAGTTCAAGGAATCTGAGGCGGTCGAGACCGATCGGCTCCTTCGATTGCGGATTGTCGACCACCAGGACCCCCCT
>CAMYNR010000002.1 GCA_947259715.1 uncultured Desulfuromonadales bacterium | reverse complement strand
GGTCAGAAAGATGTCCTGCACGGCCAGAAACTGCAGCCTGCTCAAGGCATGGCGGGCGTGGTCCAGGTCGGGTTCGCTCATCAGCGGGTTTTCGCCCATGATGTACATGCCCCGCAACTCTTGTCTGTCGGCAGCCGCCACCATCACGGTGAGTGGAAGGCCCGGATTGCCGTTCAGCTCAACCCCCCACGCCTTGCTGAACTTGGCTTGCGCCGGTGGATCTCCGACCTTCTGATAACCGGGGTAGACATTGGGCAGGGCACCCATGTCGCAAGCTCCCTGGACGTTGTTTTGACCCCTCAGGGGGGAGAAGCCGGTTCCCTCTCTGCCCATGTTGCCGGTGAGCATCAGCAGGTTGGCAATTGACTTCACGTTGTCGACGCCGGTTGTATGCTGGGTGATCCCCATACCATAGACCGCCACAGCAGTGGATGCCCGACCAAAGATTTCGGCTGCCCTCCTGATTTTTTCTGCCGAAACACCGGTAATCGATTCGACGGTTTCCGGCGTATATGGTTCCAGGCTGTCTTTGAAGGATTCGAAGTCTTCACAGCGTTGCCGGATAAACTCCTCGTCGTGCCATCTACCGGCGATGATTTCGTACATCAGGCCGTTGAGAAGGGCCACGTCCGTTCCCGGCCGGTGGTTCAAGTGCAGTTCGGCCGCTTGGGTCAGCTCTGTTGCGCGCGGATCGGCAACGATCAGTCGAGCGCCTTTTTCCCTGACGTTGCGTTTAATGCGCCTTGCAATGATGGGGTGGCATTCCGTGGTGTTGGAGCCGATAACCAGGATCGACTCGGCCTGGGCGATGTCGGAGATGGAATTGCTCATGGCGCCGTCTCCGAAGGCGGCAAGTGCGGCCGCCACGGTGGAGGCGTGACACAGGCGTGCGCAGTGATCCACATTGTTGGTTCCGAGAACCGCGCGGGCGAATTTCTGAAGGAGGTAGTTTTCTTCGTTGGTGCACTTGGCCGAGCTGAGCACGCCGAGGGTGCCGGCACCATCTCTGTCTCTGATTTCCTTCAGCCTTTGGGTGACACGGTCTAGGACTTCATCCCAGGTAGCCTTTCGAAAAATATCGAAGATGTCCGTGACCTCTTCGGCTCGGATCGACCGGGGCACTCCTTCTCTGCGGATCAGCGGATGGGTCAGCCTCTCGGGATGAGTGACAAAGTCGAGGCCGAATCGGCCCTTGACGCACAAGCCTCCCTGGCTAACCGGATTTTCGACATCACCCCTGGCTTTGACGATCCGGTTGCCGCGAATCCCCACATGGATGGAGCAGCCGACGCCGCAAAAAGGGCAGAGCGTTTTTACTTCCCGCTGGGGAATGACAAGATTTTTGGGTATCAGGGCACCGGTCGGGCAGCGTTCCACACACTCGCCGCAGGTCTGGCAGATCGAGTCCGCCCACGGTTTTCCGGCAAAGGTGCTGACCCTGGTGTGATATCCGCGTTCAGCGAAATCGATAGCGCCCAATCCCTGGATTTCATCGCACACACGGACGCATTTTCCGCACAGGATGCATTTGTTGGGGTCAAAGTCGAAGGCCGGATTGGAAATGTCCAAGGGCATGGCGGCCGCGGGACGACGCAGCCGATCGATGGATTGGTTTTCGACACCCAGGTAGCGGGCTACACTCAGCAGCTCGCATTCGTCGCTTTTAAAACAGGTCAGACAGTCGGCAGGATGGTCGGCGATAGCCAACTCCACGATCCCGCGCCGAATCCGCTGGATCTCTTGGGTTTCCGTGACCACGACCATCCCTTCCTGGACGGGGGTTGTGCAGGAGGTGGGTAAACCCCGCAGGCCATCAATATGAACGATACAAAGTCGACAGGCCCCGTAGGGTTTGAGCTGCGGGTCGTGGCAGAGCTTCGGCACGTAAATTCCGACTTTCTGTGCGGCTTCCAGTACTGTCGCACCGGCCGGCACGCATACCTCCTGGCCGTCGATGGTGAGTCGAATGTTTTTCACGGCTGGCCTCCTCAATCTGGTTCAATGGATGCTGGGTCTATGCGTCAGCTAAAGAATCGTAACTGCCTGCTGCTTGCAGGATTGATAGCAAATACCGCATTTGGTGCACTTGGTCAGATCGATACAGTGCGGTTCTTTCTTTTCGCCACTGATCGCTCCGGTGGAGCACTTGTGCACACAAAGCCCGCATCCGTTGCACAGTTCTTGATCGATTTCATAATGGAACAAGGGTTTGCACACGCCGGCTTTGCATTTGTGATGGAACACATGGTTTTCATATTCGTCCTTGAAGTAGCGCAGAGTTGTCTGCACCGGGTTGGGCGCTGTTTGGCCCAGACCACAGAGCGACCCCTTCTGAACCGTTTCACTTAAATCCGTTAACAGATCCATGTCGGCTGACGTTCCGTCGCCGGCGCAGATGTCTTTCAGAATGCTTAGCATCTGGTGAGTTCCCAGACGGCAGGGCAGGCACTTGCCGCACGATTCGGCCTGGGTGAAGGTCAAAAAGTAGCGGGCCATGTCCACCATGCACGTGTCTTGATCCATCACCACCATCCCACCGGAGCCCATGATGGAACCTGCCGCCGCCAACGATTCATAATCCACCGTCAGGTCAAACCGGTCGGCGGGAATGCAACCGCCGGAAGGACCGCCGGTTTGTACCCCTTTAATCTCTTTGCCCTTGGGACCGCCGCCTCCGATGGTGTAAATGATTTCCTTCAGCCGGATGCCCATGGGCACTTCGATCAGCCCGGTACGTTCCACTTTACCGGCCAGGGAGAAAGTCTTGGTCCCTTTGCTTTTTTCCGTACCGAAGCCGGCGTACCAGCTTGCGCCATTTTGCAAAATGGCCGACACGTTGCTGAAGGTTTCGACATTGTTGATGTTGGTGGGTTTGCCCCACAGACCGGATTGGGCGGGGAAGGGCGGCCTGGACCGCGGCATGCCGCGACGCCCCTCGATGGAGGCCATCAAGGCGGTCTCCTCACCGCATACAAACGCACCGGCGCCTTCCTTGATATGAATGTCGAAGCGAAACCGACTACCCAGCACCGAATTGCCCAGCAGTCCGTATTGATCCATATCTGCCAGCGCCTTGACCAGCCGCTCGATGGCCAGGGGGTATTCGGCTCTAACGTAAATAAATCCTTTGGCTGCACCGATGGCGTAGGCCCCGATGAGCATTCCCTCCAGAACCGCATGGGGATCTCCTTCGAGAAGCGCCCTGTCCATGAAGGCCCCGGGATCACCCTCGTCGGCGTTGCAAACGATGTAGCTGGTGTCTTTCAATGAATTACGGGCGAATTCCCATTTCAGACCGGTGGTAAAGCCTGCGCCACCGCGTCCCCTGAGGCCGGAGGCCTTCACCTCCTCGATCACCTCGGCAGGGCTCATGCCTAAAGCACGCTGCAGGCCCGAATAGCCGCCTTTGGCGATGTAATGATGAATGTTGTTCGGATCGATCAGACCGCAATTGCGCAGGGCAATGCGCACCTGGGAGCTCAGCATGGGATGCTCCTCAAATGGGGGTATCCCTTCGACCCGGTATTTGCCTATGGTGCAGACACCCCACTTGGCACACGGGTCGTCTTCTGTGAGGTATCGCTTCAGTATCTTTTCCGTTTTTTTCGGAGTCAAATTGCCGTATAAAATAAAAGGGCGGCCTGGTTTGCGGACCGCCATCAGCGGTTCGAGGTAGCACATGCCGATACAACCGACCTCCATGGTCCGAGCCAGAAGGTTCAAGTCTTTTAGCGTCTGTTGGACGCTGCCCAAAATGTCGTCTGCACCGGAAGCCCTGCCGCAGGTGCCCATCCCTAACTGGATCAGTGGCTGGGGTAGGTTTTCCAGCCAATTCCATTCCTTTTCGGCCTTTGCCTTTATTGCGGTGTAGCTCATTTTCACCTCCCCTGTGGGCCTTTACTGCTGATCCTGGTCCTGGTTTTCATGGTCCATTCCTTCCATTACTTCTCTGGTTTTCGTTGGGTTCATGCGGGCCTTAACCGAATCGTCCACCACCACCACCGGAGCAATGGCGCAGGAGCCGAAACAGGCGACCGTTTCCAGTGTGAACATCCGGTCGTCGCTGGTCTGTCCCGGGGACATCCCGAAGCGGGTTTCGATTTCGCTGAGGATCCGTTCAGCGCCTTTTACATGGCAGGCCGTGCCGCGACACACTTTGACGATGTGACGGCCCACCGGATGGAGTCGAAACTGCTCATAAAAGGTGGCGATCCCGTAAACCGATGCAGCCGGCGTGCGGGTGAATCGAGCGATCTCTTCCAACGTTGATTCCGGGATAAATCCGAGATGATTCTGAACCTTCTGAAGTATGGGAATCAGCTCCTCCCGGGTGCCGGAAAACTCCTTCCAAACCTGCGTCATGATCTCCTGGACCCGCTGCAGATCTTCGGGGAGTGGTTCGAGAGCCGGTACCGGCGGCTCGGCGACAGCCGCTTCCGCTGCGCCGGTATTGAACGCCTTCTTTTCCTGGAGAGCGACTCTGACCGCAGACATGAGCTCGTCATCCGTAAATGGTTTGGACAAATAGTCGGTGGCGCCGAGCTTCATAGCTTCCACTGCAGAGGAAACCGTCGAATATCCTGTAACGACGATCACTTCGGTATCGGGTCGGCTGTTTTTCACCTTTTTGATCACCTCCATGCCGTCGATGTCCGGCAGCCGCAAATCAGCGATCAACAGGTCAAACGCCTTTTGGCTGAAATTGTCCAGTGCGCTGCGGCCCGTCATTGCCAGATCGACGGTATACCCCTCATCGCTCAACACCAGCTCAAGCCCCTTGGCGACGCTCATTTCGTCTTCCATAATGAGAATCTGGGGCCAGATACGTGGTTCTACGGGTAGAGCTTCCCGAGCCTGTTCCATAAGATCTCCTCCCTGAAAATCGTACCACCAGCGTCAGTGGTCGGATTGATGCCAGATTACCAGGCTTCCCGCTCCAGGCGTTTGTAAATGAACGCCAGCTGTTCTTTGGAAAGCGGCCCCACATGTTTGTTGATCCAGGCCAAATCCCCAGAAACGATGGCGGCTTTGGCTTCCGAAGAAAGTTGGTAGTTTTTCAGCACCACCGAGCCTTGCTCCATCAACGCTCTCCATAACTCCTCGTCCACAATTGTTCGGTCAAGCACCTTGATGACTTCCTCTTTCTGGATCAGCGTTTCCTCTTCTTTTTTCTCCACCTTCTCAATGACGGCATCGGAAGGTACCGAATGCTGGCCTTTCAGTGCACCTTCGACGGCGGTCTTGATCTCGTCATCCGTAAAGGGTTTGGGAAGATAGTCAAACGAGCCGAGCTTCATCGCATCCACCGCAGAATTAACGCTGGCATAACCGGTGATGACCACCACACCGGTATCCGGCTTTTTTGCCTTAACGGTCCGGATCACTTCCATGCCGTTGATATCAGGCAGTCGAAGGTCCGCCACGAGAAGATCGAAGGTTTTCTGGTCGAAGATATCCAGGGCATCTTTGCCGGTCATGGCCAGATCAACGATGTACCCTTCTTCGGTCAAAACCATCTCCAGCCCTTTGGCGACACTCATCTCATCCTCCATCACCAGGATGTTTGACGGGATGGTCGGCCTATGTCGGATGGTATCCTGCGTCACGTTCATGGCTGTTCCTCCTTTTGTGACCCTGTATTGAAGATGTTCATCGGTAAATGCTGACATGCGTTGCCATCTCTATGAGCAAGTGCCGTGCCATATTGATGCCCTCTCGTATTTCGAGAGATGAAGTTAATATATCAAATGATTACAATTAATTGTATGAAATGAATCAAAGGGCGGCAAAGAGAGTCACGAAACTATGCGTATATTTTTTTATACGGAAGTCAGGCCGGATTTTATCATTAATCAAATGATTGTGGATGGCTTTGTTGGCGTATATTTTTTTATACAAAGGGGATAAGAAAAGATCGGGAAACGCGGGGTGTCGCTACTGCTCGATGCTTTTCTTTTTGATCGCCAGGCGGTGCTTTTTCATCAGGGCCGAAAAATTAGAGCGCTGCATCCCCACTTTTTTGGCTGCCTGACTGATGTTGCCAGCACTGGCTTTTAAGGCTGTCTGGAGAAAGATTTTTTCGATGGGAGCATACTTTTTCTCCAAAATGAGGCGTTTGACGATCTTGAGCTCTTCGGAAGTCTGCGGAATGGTTTGCATGTCTTCAACTTCCGGGCTCTGCAGGTTGTTTGCCACGTGGTAGTTATCGAGTATCTTTTCGTCGGCCATGATCACGAGTCGTTCCACCACGTTTTTAAGCTGTCGGACATTGCCGGGCCAGTCGTAATGAAGCAGTGTCTGTAGGGCATCGTCGGAAAAGCCCTCAATCCTGCGGCCCATTTCACGGCAAAACTGACGCAAAAAGTGATAGGCCAGCTTTGGAATGTCATCCCGGCGCTCTCTCAGAGGAGGAATAGTGATCGGAAGCACATTGACGCGGTAGAATAGGTCCTTGCGGAAGCGACCGCCTTCGACCATGGCCTTCAAGTCCTGGTTGGTGGCGGCAATGATCCGCATGTCTGCTTTTTGGGTTTGGCTCGATCCGACCGGTTTGTATTCATGGGTTTCCATCACCCGCAATAGCTTGCCCTGAACCTCCAGGTTCAAATTACCAATTTCGTCCAGAAACAGGGTGCCGCCGTCGGCCACTTCGAATATACCGGCTTTGTCCTGGACGGCACCGGTAAAGGCGCCTTTCTCGTGTCCGAACAACTCGCTTT
>CAMYNR010000001.1:7449-14184 GCA_947259715.1 uncultured Desulfuromonadales bacterium | reverse complement strand
CTTGATTTTTATGGCGGGGCTGACGGGACTCGAACCCGCGACCTCCGGCGTGACAGGCCGGCGTTGTAACCGACTCTACTACAGCCCCGTAGTGGTCAGTGCTTGAAGCGGAGCGGAATGTACCTCATCCTCGCCGGTTCTGCAATAAAAAAATTGGCCAGGGGGAAATTTCAGCGCCGACCAAAAATAGAGCCGAGCACTCCACGGATAATTTGCCGGCCGATCTGGCTGCCGATTGAGCGGGCGGCGCTTTTCATCATCGCTTCGGCGGCCGTCTGCCGCCTGGATCCGCTGCGACTGCGCCGAGCGGTCTGCTGCTCAGCCTTTTCTGCTGCCAGCCGGGCCTGCTCGGCCTCCTCATGGCGGGCGGCCTCTTCCGCTTTTTTCTTCAATAATTCATAAGCCGATTCGCGATCGATGCTTTGCTCGTAACTGCTGCCGATGGGAGAGCGCTGCATGAGGGTGGCGCGTTCTTTCGCGGTGATCGGACCGATTTGTCCTTCCGGCGGCGAAATCAGGGTTTGCTCGACGGGGGTCGGGCTGCCATCCTCATCCAGCACCGAGACCAGCGCTTCACCGATACCAAGCTGAGTGACCACCGCTTCGGTATCGATTTTCGGGTTGGGGCGGAAGGAGTTGGCGACCGCTTTGACGGTTTTACGGTCCTTGGGGGTGAAGGCGCGCAGGGCATGTTGGATCTTCATGCCGAGCTGGCCGAGAATATCTTCCGGAATATCCAATGGACTCTGGGAAATAAAATAAATCCCCACCCCTTTGGAGCGGATCAGGCGAACGACCTGCTCGATTTTGTCGAGCAGGCTTTTTGGCGCGCCGTCGAACAGCAGGTGGGCTTCATCAAAGAACAGCACCAACTTCGGCAGTTCGGCGTCGCCAGCTTCGGGCAGCTGCTCGAACAGTTCGGCCAGCAGCCACAGTAGAAAGGCGGCATAGACCCGCGGCGAGCGGTGGATCAGGGTGCTGGCATCAAGCAGACTGATCACTCCGCGACCGGAAAAATCGCAATGCATAAGATCTTTAAGCTGCAGCGCCGGTTCACCGAAAAATTTATCGGCCCCCTGTTCTTCGAGGACCAGTAGGCGCCGCTGGATGGCGCCAATGCTGGCGGTGGTGATATTGCCATATTCGCTGCGCAGCTCACTGGCATTTTCACCCATCCAGTTGAGCAGTGAGCGCAGATCCTTCAAATCGAGCAACAGCAGCCCGTCATCATCGGCGATTTCAAAGGCGGCATAGAGAATTCCAGATTGGGTTTCATTCAGGTCAAGCAGGTTGGAGAGCAGCAGCGGACCCATTTCGGAAATCGTCGTGCGCACCGGGTGGCCCTGATCGTTGTCGATACTCCAGAACAGGCAGGGGCAGGGCTGCAGGCGGTAATCGGGCAGCGGGATTTTGGCCAGCCGCTCATCGATTTTGGGATGGGGTTTGCCGCTGGCAGCCAGGCCGGAGAGGTCGCCTTTGATATCAGCGGCAAAGACCGGGACCCCAAGGCGGGAGAACCCCTCACTGAGCACTTGCAGGGTGACGGTTTTGCCGGTACCGGTCGCTCCGGCGATCAAGCCGTGGCGGTTGCTCATCCGGGCCAGCTGTTGAATCAAGCGACCATCACTGGCACCGAGATTGATGACTGGCATTGGCATAGCTTACCTCCTGGCAACTGGCGGAAAGATTCATTATATCGGAACGAAACGGAAAGTTTTTTATCCTGGCACCGGAGCCGCGGATGAGATTATTGCTGGCTGACGATTTTCTGCTTCAATTGCTGGAATTCTTCCCTGGTAATCAGTTCGTCTTCCAGCATCTTGGCCAGCTGGCCCAACTCTTCGACTTGGGGATTCCTCGGTGCTTCAAGCTGCTTGACCTCCTGGGTCGGACCAACGTCGATCAGTTGCGGCTGATTGTCGTTATGCCCCAGCTTGACCGAAGCCATGCCGCCGAGCAGGCTGATCTCCAGGGTGCGCCCCTGAAATGCCGGATCGTTCATCAGATCGGTCAGCTTGCGCTTGTTTTCCTGGAAACGCCGAAAAAACAGATAGGCTGAGCCGCCGACAAAAAGAATGCCCAAGGCGGTCAGCAGATATCTGAAATCGTAAAGGCCTTTGATGAAAACCACGGCAGCGCCAAGGCCGAGAATCAGCAGGATGTGGAGCAGCAGGACAAAATAGCCAAGAAATACGCCGCTGAAATGTCCCTTGTTCTGTTCGTTATTAATATTCATGGTTCAATTAAAGCTTCTCTGTTTGGGGCGATCGATCATGTCCTTGTAGACCTTGGGGAGGTCATGAGTTGGTCGGCTGACTTTTTACCTTAACATAAATTCAGGTTTCCTCATAAGGACAATTCGTATACCTGCTTAATCCTCTGCGCAGCTGTTGCTGAAAGGCGGCCTTTGCTAGAATGAGAGTTCGCCGACTCATGGCCAAAAAGAGAAAGGGCACGCATTATGGCAACCGCTTTTCCCCTGGAAATTTTCTACGACGGTTCCTGTATTGTCTGTTCCACGGAGATTGATGTCTACCGCAAACGGAATCCGCGCCAGCGGTTGGTTTTTATCGATATCAGTGCAGAGACGTTTGATGCTGCTGCATATGGCAAGGAGCAAGCCGATTTTATGGCGCAGATGCATGTCCGCGATAGTGCAGGAGAATTTTATACCGGGGTTGAGGCTTTCCGCCAGATTTGGCGCGCTTATCCCTCCGGCTCATTCTATCGTATTCTGGCAAAGTTGCTTGGGTTGCCGGGGATTAATTTTTTGACTCGATGTGGTTATGCGCTGTTTGCCCGCTATCGCCACCTGTTGCCGAAACGCAATTCGCGTGACTGCGATTCCGGACAATGTAATCTCAATCATCCCCGTAATGCACCCCCGGAAGAGAAATGAGTCTGGTCTCGTGCTGATTTATGGCTATAATGACGGTCTTCAATTTGCTGACAGAGAAGGGTGAATAGAATGCAGGCACTTGGAATCGATATCGGCGGGAGTGGCATCAAGGGCGCGATCGTAGACGTGAACACTGGGGAATTAATATCCGAGCGCCTACGGATAGCCACGCCAACTCCTTCCACCCCGGCAGCCGTTTCTGAAGCGGTCGTAGATCTGGTTGCGCAACTGAACTGGCAAGGCCCGATCGGTTGCGGCTTTCCGGCAATTATCGATTCCGGTGTCGCCAGATCGGCCGCCAACATAGATCCCAGCTGGGTCGATATTAACGTCGCGGAGGTTCTTCAGGAGGCGACTGGTCAGCCCTGCCTGGTGGTGAACGATGCGGATGCTGCTGGCGTGGCCGAGATGCGTTTTGGCAGTGGCCAGGGGCGCACCGGATCAGTGATTGTTGTCACGATCGGCACCGGTCTCGGGTCGGCATTTTTTATTGACGGCAGACTCTTCCCTAATACCGAATTAGGCCACTTGCGTCTGAAAAATGGTGTGGCAGAACGATACGCGTCTGGCGCCGTGCGTAAAAATGAAGACCTCAGCTGGAAAGTCTGGAGCAAAAGGTTGAACAAATTTTTTGCCCAGGTGGAGCGCCTGTTTTCGCCTGAACTGATCATTATCGGCGGTGGCGTCAGTCGCAGGCATGAAAAGTTTTTTCCTTTTCTCGACATTCAGGCTGAGCTGCTCCCGGCAAAGTTACGTAACCAAGCCGGCATCATCGGCGCTGCATGCCTGTCGGCTGAACAGGCAGACTGATTTTTTTGATCAGAATCTAATCAATCAGGCCACGTTCCCGCCAGAATTTTTCCGCTACCGGATGCAGGGGGATCTGCACTCCCTGCAGCCCTCTTAACGGATCCAGATCCTGGCCGACCGGGTGCGTATCGCGCATCTGCTGAATTCCCTGAGGACTGAAGAGCAGGTTGAGTGTGGCCGTCAGCAGCTGCGGATCCGCTGCCGGATGACTGACCAGCAGGGTGTTGTCCTGAAAACTTTTAATCGATCTGGGCTGCCCACGATAGGTCCCGGCAGGAATATTGACTGTTGAGTAAAAGGGGTATTTGAGCAGGAATTCACTCTGTTCAGCCAGTTCCGAGAGGTCGATCAGTCGTAATGGTTGTTTCCGGCCGGCATTAACAATCGATTTGCTTGGCGCGCCCACCAATTGCCAGACTGCCTGAGCACGTCCGCTGAGCAGCTCCTGCATGGCCAGATCGTAGCCCATGTAAAGCGGTGTTATTTCTTCCCAGAGCCCCAGGATGCGAAAGTAGCGCTCGGCGCTATGTGCCGCTCCAGAGCCGGAGCTGCCAATGGCAACCCGGCGGTTGGCGAGATCTTCCGGAGATTCGATCGGGCTCTCCTTAAGAACCACCAGCTGCGCGGTCGATCCGTAGACCCGGCCCAAGGCGCGGACGTTGGTAAATTTGTGCGGATCTTTTTCCATCTGGCCCTGACTCCCTAAAAAAGCGTCACCGGCATAGGTCAAGGCGAGGTCAACTTTTTGCGCTTCGACCAGTTCGAGATTCGCCACCGATCCGCCAGAGTTCTTAACAATGATTTTCAGCTCCGGAAATTCCTGTTGCAGGATTTCTCCCAGCCCCTTGGAAAAAACCAGAAAAGTTCCCCCCTCCGGGCCGCCCCCCAATCTGACCCTTTCGATCGAGCGTTCCGCATTCAGCCAGACGAGCGCAACAAGAAGGAAGATCGTCAGCGCGGCAAAGATACGCAACATAGCTGCTCCAGTAGAAAGTTGGCCTTTAAGTATAGCGCAATTTCACAGCAGTGGATTGCTGGCAAAGGCCCCTTGCCCAGTGGAGCTTTGGCGGGGGAAAGGCGCTCTCAAGGAAAACTGATTTTACCAGCGGCAGATGAAGACCGAAGGCTTGGATGATGTCATTGGTTGACTGAAAATGTCAGGTATTCCGACTGCTTCCAAGAGATGCAGCTGGTCATTTTCTGTGCACATTTTCTGTGCAGCAAATCAGCGCCCTGTTAACCCAAGGCTCTCTGCCTGGGTCCCAGTTTTTTTCTTATTAAATAAAATAGCTCTTTAAAAACAGGTTCTTATAAAAAACAATCCAGGATTGGCACAGCCCCTGCTATTGACTGCTGGCGTAACACAGAGAGCAACCCACGACGTAGTGAGTCACTTTCTGAGCACGGCAACGAGGCCCAAAGGAAACCGGAGAAACTCCCGGATGCTCTTTTGGGCTTTTTACGTTTACGACAACTGAATTACGGATGCAGCACCATGGTGGAGCTGCTTCGGGCAATGGGGCCCGACCTGGAAAACTGGTTTTCAGGTCGGGCTTTTTCGTAGCAAAAATTGGCAGGGCTGGCGGATCGACCCAGACACATCAAAGGGGATGCCGCCTCGGAGACTTAAGCCGGTCAGGCCGCAAACAACATTCATCTAACGAGGAGAAAAGACAATGGCTGAAAAGAAACTGCGTCAAATTGCAATCTACGGTAAAGGCGGCATCGGTAAATCGACCACGACCCAGAACACTGTGGCCGGCCTCGCTTCCCTGGGTAAAAAAGTTTTGATCATCGGTTGTGATCCCAAGGCTGACTCGACCCGTCTGATCCTGCACGCCAAGGCTCAGGATACCGTTATGGACAAGGTCCGTGAGCTCGGTACCGTTGAGGACCTGGAGCTGGAAGATGTCTGTCGTCGCGGTTACGGCGATGTCATGTGTGTTGAGTCGGGTGGTCCTGAGCCGGGTGTTGGTTGTGCCGGTCGTGGGGTTATCACTGCGATCAACTTCCTCGAGGAAGAGGGCGCTTACACCCCGGACCTCGACTATGTTTTTTATGATGTTCTTGGCGACGTTGTCTGCGGTGGTTTCGCCATGCCGATCCGCGAGAACAAGGCACAGGAAATCTACATCGTTGTCTCCGGTGAGATGATGGCCATGTACGCTGCCAACAACATCTCTAAAGGTATTGTTAAGTACGCTTCTTCCGGTAGCGTTCGTCTGGCCGGTCTGATCTGTAACAGCCGGAATACCGACCGCGAAGCCGATCTGATCACTGCTCTGGCCGAGCGCCTCGGCACTCAGATGATCCACTTCGTGCCACGTGATAATCAGGTTCAGCGCGCTGAGCTGCGTCGGATGACCGTTATTGAGTACTCCCCGGAGCACAAGCAGGCACAAGAGTATCGCACCCTGGCCCAGAAGATCGTTGACAATGAGCTGTTCGTTGTCCCGACCCCACTGGAAATGGAAGAGCTGGAAGACCTGCTGATGGAATTCGGCATCATGGAAGCAGAAGACGAGACCATTGTCGGTGTTGCTGAAGGCGCATAGGCGGCGGACGATTTGCGCCTGACTCGGCGTTGCTTCGGAAAGCCGCACACTCAACGTAGCTCGCGCTACGCCTCGTCCGCGACTTTCCGGCGCGCCTTGATTCAGGCGCAACTTGTCCACCTTGGTTTGGGTGGATGAGAGTAATTATGAACAAAAATCAAGGAGTTTATCGATGGCTGAAAGAAAGCCCATTAAGGGCATAACAATAGAATCTACAGAGAAACTGATCGCTGACACTCTGGCCGAAATGCCGGAAAAGGCAGCAAAAAAGCGTGCGCCGCACGTTGGTGCCAATGAGCCTTCGGTTTCCAGCTGCGCGGTTAAGTCGAATCGTAAAATCGTTCCAGGCGTCATGAGTCAGCGCGGCTGTGCTTACGCCGGTGCCAAAGGGGTTGTCTGGGGCCCGATCCGTGACATGATCCATGTGTCGCACGGTCCAGTCGGCTGTGGCGTTTACAGCTGGGGTACCCG
>CAMYNR010000001.1:0-7412 GCA_947259715.1 uncultured Desulfuromonadales bacterium | reverse complement strand
CTGTCGATTCTCTCCGAGTGTCCGGTTGGTCTGATCGGTGACGATATCAACGCCGTTGGCCGGAAGATGGAAAAAGAGCTCGGCAAGCTGGTTGTGCCTTGTAACTGTGAAGGTTTCCGTGGCGTTTCTCAGTCTCTCGGTCACCACATCTCCAACGACTCGATCCGTGATCACATCATCGGCAAGTTTGAGTTTGTCGAAAAAGCCGGCCCTTACGATGTTGCGCTGATCGGTGATTACAACATCGGTGGTGATGTCTGGGCTGCCAAGCCGATCCTCGAAGAGATCGGCCTGAACGTCAAGTCGGTCTGGACTGGTGATGGCGAAGTCGAGAAAATCGGCGCGACCCATTCGGTCAAGCTCAACCTGATCCACTGTTACCGCTCGATGAACTACATGTGTAAGGTGATGGAAGAGAAGTGGAATATTCCATGGCTTGAGTACAATTTCTTCGGCCCGACCAAGATTGAAGAGAGTCTGCGTGCCATCGGTGAACTGTTCGACGACAAGATCAAGAAGAACGTCGAGAAGGTGATCAAGAAGTACCGTAAAGAGATGGACGCTGTGGTTGCTCAGTACAAGCCGCGGCTTGAAGGCAAAACCGCCATGCTGTTCGTCGGTGGTCTGCGCCCGCGTCACACCATCGGTGCTTACGAGGACCTCGGCATCCAGATCACCGGCGCCGGTTACGAGTTTGCTCACCAGGATGATTACGACCGGACCGCTCCGGAAATGGCCAAAGGCACCCTGATCTATGACGACGTCTCTGAGTTCGAACTGGAGAAGTACGTCGAAGAACTGAAGCCTGACCTGGTTGGATCCGGTATCAAAGAGAAGTATGTCTTCCAGAAAGCTGGCATCCCGTTCCGTCAGATGCACAGCTGGGATTACTCCGGTCCTTATCACGGCTATGAAGGTTTCAAGATCTTCGCCCGCGATATCGACATGGCGATCAACAGCCCGACCTGGAGTCTGGTTAAAAGCCCGTTTTAAGCCGGGCGACCCACCGGGTCGCCCCTACGCATAAACATCGCCCTCTGCATGGATTGGAGCCCCAGTTCATGTAGGGGCGACCCGATGGGTCGCCCGCGTCTGGGAAGCAATATAAGGAGTAAATACGATGAGCGAAGCAGCTGTCGCACCTAAAAAAGTGACCGAACATTCTCCCGAGGAGATTGAGCGGGTTAAAAATTGGATTAACACTGAAGAATATAAAGAAAAGAACTTTGAGCGGACCGCTCTGGTGGTTAACCCGGCCCACGCCTGTCAGCCACTCGGTGCGCAGATGGTCGCCACCTCGTTTGAAGGCGCTCTGCCGTTCGTCCACGGTTCCCAGGGTTGTGCATCTTATTTCCGCAGTACCTTCAGCCGGCATTACCGAGAGCCTTCTGCAGCCACCTGCGATGCCATGACTGAGGACGGCGCGGTGTTCGGCGGCCAGAACAACCTGTTCGAAGGTCTGACCAACGCCTACGCCCTGTACAAGCCGAAGATGATCCCGGTTTACACCACCTGTATGCCTGAAGTTATCGGTGACGACCTGACCGCCTTCATCAAAAATGCCAAGCTGGAAGGTCACCTCCCGGAGGATGTCCTTACTCCCTACGCCAATACCCCGAGCTTTAATGGTACGCATATCCATGGTTACGACGCCATGCTCAAGAGCATCCTGGCAACCCTGACCGAAGGGCAGAGTGTTGAGGGAAAATGTACCGGCAAGTTGAACCTGATCCCCGGTTTCGACGGTAACGTCGGCAACCTGCGCGAGTACAAACGGATTTGTGAGCTGATGGGCATCCCTTACACCATGCTGGCCGACAGCTCTGATGTCTTCGATTCCGGCTGCGATGGTGAGTACAAGCTCTATCCGGGCGGCACCAAGCTGGAGGATGCCGCCGAGTCGATCAACGGCAAAGCGACCATTTCACTGATGAAATACTCCTCGGTCACCACCATGAAGCTGGTTGAAGCTGAGTTCACCGGCGAGAAGGCGATCATGCCGATGCCGTTCGGTATCAAGAAGACCGATGACTTTATCATGAAGCTCAGCGAGCTGTTCAACAAGCCGGTTCCGGAAGCCTTGAAAAAAGAGCGTGCGCTTGCCGTTGACGCCATGACCGACGCCCACCAGTACCTGCACGGTAAGAAGTTTGCTGTGGTTGGTGACCCTGATTACCTGTTCGGCATTGTCTCCTTCCTGCTTGAGATGGGGGCCATTCCTCATCACGTGCTCTGCTCCCGTGCTACCAAGAAATTCAAGAAAGAGATGGACGCACTGCTCGAAACTTCACCGTTCGGCGCCGGTTGCACCACCTACTACAACAAAGACCTCTGGCACATGCGCAGCTTGCTGGTCACCGATCCGGTCGACGGCATCATCGGCGACACCCACGCCAAATGGGCCGCCCGCGACGCCAAGATTCCACTGTTCCGCATCGGTTTCCCGATCATCGACCGGGTCAACCTGCACCGCAGCCCGGTGGTCGGTTACCAGGGAACCATCAACATGATCAGCATGATCGCCAACAAGTTCCTCGATATTGTCGATGAGACTTGTGAAGATCAGTGGTTCGAAATGATGCGGTAACATCCGCAGCAAGCGAAATTGAATATCTGATCAACATCCAACCTCCCCTTGCGGGGAGGTTGGATGGAGGCGAAAACATGATCCGCACGCGTCGCTTGGAACTTGTCGCTGAAAAGAAAACGAAAGGTTTGTCGATGAAAGTCGCATTTGCCAGTACCGATAAAATTCATATTGATGAGCATTTTGGCAAAGCCGAAGAGTTTTATATCTGGAACATCGGCCCCGAAGTCGCTGAGTTTAGCGGAGTGATCCAGGTAAAAGAAGAGGGTGGCGATGCGGCTGACCGGATTGAAGCTCGCGGGGCAGCACTACAAGAATGTGCCCTGGTTTATGTCGGTGAGATCGGTGGCCCGGCGGCCGCCCGGTTGGTACAGAAAAAAATCCATCCCTTGAAAAGCAAAACTCAGGAGCCGATCGCTGATGCTGTGGCGAAACTGCAAGCGGTTATGCAGGGGAATCCGCCGCCTTGGATGCGTAAGGCAATGATGAAATAAACACAGGAGCAAGGTGGAGGGTGCCAATGTTTTCCTGCCCCCTTGCTTTTTGAACATTCAACCTACTATTTACGGAGATAAGAACATGGCTTTAGTAACTGGATTAACTAAGGGCGGAGCCACCTGGACTCCAACATTTGTCGAGTCGGTCGACCATGAAAAGTGCATCGGCTGCGGTCGTTGTTTCAAATCCTGCTCGCGCAAAGTGCTCGGCCCGGTCGAGATCGAAGACGAAGAGACCGATACCCTCAACATGAAAATGGAAGTTGTCAACGCAGATGCCTGTATCGGCTGTGCCGGCTGTGGCGTTGCCTGTCCGAAGAAGTGTTTCACCTTCGCAACCATGGAAGCTTAGCAGGAGGGCACCATGCTTATCGCAGTCGCATCGAAAACCGGCACCGAAGTTGATCAGCATTTCGGCCATGCCGAACGGTTTCTGATTTACGATTACGGCAGTGGCGACCCGCAGCCGCTCAAAGAAGTGGCTGTCGATAAATACTGCTCCTACGACCCGGATCATCCCTTCCGGCATCCCCAGTTTAACGGAATTGTCAGTGCCCTGGAGGGGTGCAAGGTGGTGATTACCGAGATGATCGGGGAGCTGCCGAAGCAGGAACTGAAAAAAGTCGGGATTACTCCGATCGTCACAAAAGGACCGATCGCCGATGCACTGAAGCTGGCACACGACATCGTTTGCGGGGGGAACTGCAAGGGGGGGAAGCGCGCTGCCGGAAGTTGTCAGCACGCCTGAGTTTGTTCAAGATTATCGTTTAATTTTCCAGAGATGCAATGGCCGTTGGCAAGGGCAGCATTCGCTCAGAGGGGGCGAGGCTGCCCTGTTTTTTTGTCATAAAGGAGCCAGTGTCTGGCATTTTGCTGGTTACCGGATAGCATTGACAGAAAGAGGGGCTTTGGAGGTTGATCATGTGTCGACTGGCTATTTTTGTCCTTCTGCTGCTCATAGCTTGGCTCCCTGCCTGTTTTGCAGCCCAAGAATTCCGCTGTGACAACCGGCCAGAGGTGGTTGTCTCGGCAGCGGACCCTGCTGGGATTGAAGAGATATGTGCGTCTGCAGCCAGAGCGATTGATTTTCTTGCCAAGTATCGTCTGCCTCCGAAGCGAACCATCAGGTTTGAAATCGTCGAAGAAACAATCGATAGCCATGGCTATCTTGCCTATGGGTGCTATGACAGTCGCAAAGATCTGATTCGCATTATGTCTTATCGGGCGATCCTGAACGGCGCAGAAGATCCCCGAATGTACGGTGAACCCTTTGACCGGGAACATTATCAAGGGGCGATCGCCCATGAATTGACCCATGCGATTTTTCAACAACATCTGCAAATCGAACAGCCCAGCATCGCCGCCCAGGAATATCTGGCCCACTCTGCGCAGCTCGCGGTGTTGCCCGAGGTGCGCAGGTTGGGTATCATTAAAGCCATGGAGGTGACTCAGTGGGCCTCCGGCGATACCATCAGCGATATTTATATGGCCATCGAACCGGGTAAGTTTGCGGTTAAATCCTACCTGCATCTGACGGCATTGGACGATCCTGCAGCGTTTGTTCAACTCCTGTTGAATGCTAAATGGTTCTATATTCATGTTCCCTGAGGCTGGCCGGCACATTTTCAGCCACGGCGAGGCAAGCGTAATCAATCTGCTTGTTATCTGCACAAAGCTTAGGCAATTTGCTTTTGTTTATTTCATAAAGGCCCATGAACTGCGGCATTAAGAAGTTGGCACAGCATGTGCTTTAATCTCCGATAACAATTGATGTTATTCGGGATACGACGAGGTCTCCCACACATATACAGATACAGGCAATGAAGCCCCGGGAACACGGACAGGTTCTACGGGGTTTCTCCATTTAAACGTAGTTAAGCAAAGGCGCTTTCGAAAAGTGAAGCAAAGGCGCTTTGGGTTTTTTTGAACTCAAAGCGCCTTTGTGCTTAAAAGGAGACTGACCATGGCAAGTGGATGCCCGATGATGAAGGCTCAGCAGAAGACTGAACATCCCTGTTTTGGTGGCGACCATAGTAAGGCGGGGCGGATCCACCTGCCGGTGGCTCCAGGCTGCAATATCAAGTGCGGTTTCTGCGAACGGAAATTTGATTGTGCCAACGAAAGCCGTCCCGGTGTCACCAGCCGGGTGCTAACCCCGGAACAGGCGGTCGAAAGGGTGCGTCTGGTCAAAGAGCATATGGAGGCGCAGGATGGGCCCAAGCTGAAGGTCGTCGGTATCGCCGGCCCGGGTGATCCGCTGGCCAATCCGAAAACCTTTGAAACCTTCGACAAGGTCCGCGAGGCTTTTCCGGAGATGACCCTCTGTCTGTCGACCAACGGGCTGCGCTTGCCGGAGAAGATTGACCAGATTCTCGAGTACGATGTTCACAGCCTGACCGTGACAATCAACGCTCTGACCCCGGAAACAGGAGCCAAGGTCTACGAATGGATCCACTATGGCGGCCAGAAGCTGCAAGGCAAGGAGGGCGCTGAGATTCTGCTGATGCAGCAGCTAACCGGCTTGAAGATGGCTGCTGCAGCCGGACTGCTGGTGAAGGTCAACTTTGTCTATATCCCTGGGGTTAACGACCATGAAACCCTCGATTTGGCAGTCAAGGTCCGGGAACTCGGCGCCAGCATGATGAATATCATTCCGGTGATCCCGGTTGGCATGTTTAAAGATATCGAGCCGCCTTCCGAGGCGACCATGGAAATGGTCCGCAACCAGGCTGAACTGATTTTGTCGCAAGCCCGCCACTGCAAGCAGTGCCGTGCCGACGCCGCCGGCATGGTCGGCAAGGATATCGATCTGGAAAAATTGGAAGCCTCCCAGCTGGCCAGTTAAAACGGTAGGGGCGAACCTATGTGTTCGCCCTTATCTAATCTATGTACAAAGGGCAGACACGCAGGTCTGCCCCTACAGATGTTTCTGCAATGCAGCAGGATAGATGATGAACCTCGAAGTCGAGTTGATAAAAAGCTTTAACCGGTTTGAATTTGCCGCCGGCTTTGCCGTTGAAGGGCAGAGGATCGGCATCTTCGGCCCTTCCGGAAGTGGCAAGTCGACTCTCAGTCATCTGCTGGCCGGGTTACTCGAACCGAGTGCCGGAAGAATTCAACTCGATGGCCGCTGTCTGTTTGACAGCGGCCGACGGATCAATCTGTCGCCGGAGAAACGCCGGGTCGCAGTGGTGTTTCAGCACGCGCACCTGTTTCCCCATCTGAACGTGCGCCGGAACCTGCTTTATGGGTTTCGGCGCACGCCTGCCAGTCGCCGCAAGCTGGAGCTGGCCGACGTCGCCGCCGCTCTTGGCATCAGTCATCTCCTTAGCCGCAGCGTGGGGGGGCTCTCTGGGGGAGAAAAACAGCGCGTTGCTTTGGGGCGGGCGCTGCTGGCGAGTCCGGATCTGCTGATTCTGGATGAACCGCTCAGCGCACTTGATAAGCGGCTCAAAGAACAGATTATCCCTTACTTACGGAAAACTCTGCGGCGTTTCGCCATCCCCTATCTCTATATTTCACATTCGCTCAGCGAGATGCGCCTGCTCACCGATCAGGTGTTGCAGTTCAGCGGCGGTCAGTTGCAGGAAATGACCGATGCTGAAACGCTTGCGCGGCAACGGATGGCGAGCAAACGCCAAGGCTACCTGAACCATTTGTCCCTGAGCGAGCCGCGCGAAGTCGGCAGTATGCTCGGTTATCGCTGGGGCGAGAACGAATTGCTGTTGACTGATCATCCAAATCCACAGGCTGGCCTCTTCGAGCTCTCCAGCAAGGATATCCTGCTGTTCAAGAATCATCCCCAGGCGCTTTCGGCGCGCAATCTGCTGACCGGAACAATAGACGGTCTGATTCCGCAGGGTGGTTCGGTCGGGGTGGAACTGAATTGCCGGGGTGAGAAACTGATTGCTCAGGTTGTGCGTGAGGCAGCCCTGGAGCTTGATCTGCAAATCGGCAGTCAGGTTTACGCGGCCGTGAAGGCCTCGGCTTTTCGCCGGCTGGTTTAGGCTGCTGACGTTTACAGCTTATGCCGTGGGGCTGGCAACCCGGCAAGGTCGCTGTTGCCAATGGATCACTTTATGTTCGATTTATCTCCAACCGATATTCAGGCCCTCTGGCTTTCCGCTCGGGTTGCGACATTCGCGACCTTCATTGCGCTACCGGTTGGCTTTGCCATAGCCTGGCTGCTGGTCTTCAGCCGGATGCGCTTTAAGCCACTGCTGGAGGGGTTGGTCAATCTGCCCTTGGTGCTGCCGCCGGTGGTGGTCGGCTATCTGCTGCTGCTGCTGTTTGGCAGGCAGGGCCCGGGGGGGGGGATTTTGTCCTCC